>CAZOXC010000001.1:0-32448 GCA_964583205.1 uncultured Pirellulaceae bacterium
GTGCCACCAGAAACACGTCCGAAAATGTTAAATCGGTAACGCGCATGTCGGTCTTCGAGACGTCTCAGCCCTCCAAAAAACTCCTTTTGTTTCTCAGTTCTATTTCACCCGGCCGTTATGATCGCCAGACCACAGTCGGGATCAGCAAGTTTATCGAGAACTCCGTCTACCCGGAAATGCAGGGTTTCTATACAGCAGATGAACTGAGTGCTTTAGCCGAACTCCAGGAGACGGAACAGGATGTGGGCCAACGAATGCCGGTCAAAATCACACGGCATTACTTTGAACAAGCCAAATTCAGTCGACCATTGCAACAACTGATCAAGGCCAGCCCCAATGAGACGGTCGACATGGCGGGCTCGCCCGACCCCGGAAAGCAAATGCACTACAGCCCGATCGAGGGCTTGATTCACAAGTACGAAATCGGTTTGATCTACGTCGCAGCCACTTGTTCGGCCCATTGTCGATTCTGCTACCGGGAAGAATTGATTTCCGGAAAAGACATCACTCATCCCGATGGAACAGTACAACCCAAAGGCCTGGCACAGGTCGACAAGGTCTGCAAATACATCCGGCAACACAATCAGATCGTCGCAAACAACAATGGAAAACACCCTGCCAGCGGGCGCGGCCGTTTGCGGGAAATCTTGCTGTCCGGCGGCGATCCAATGGTGCTGGGCAATAAGAAGCTGGCCAACTGGATGGGTTCGCTTTCCGAAGCCGGGATCGATTCGATTCGTATCGGCACCAAGGAACTGGCCTTCTTTCCAGATCGTTTTGACGATTCATTCTTCGATATGTTGGACAAGTTTCACGCCAGCTACCCACAAACCAACTTGAGATTCATCGTTCACTTCAATCATCCGGATGAATTTCTCAAGAAGGATCGGGATGGAAACTTTATTCAACATCAGGGAGGCGGGTTGGTTTGGCTGGACAAAACCCTGCACAGCGTTCAGCGTCTGGCCAGCCGACACTGGATCAATATCGATAACCAGTCGCCCATCATTCGCGACATCAACAATGATCCGCAGGCGTTGCGGATCATGCAGCGAGAACTAAAACGCAATCGTATTGAGAATCATTACTTTTTCTGCGGTCGCGATATTGTTGGGTATCGAGCATTCAATGTGCCGATCGAGTCAGCTTGGCACATCCTTAAAGAGTCACAAACAGGGCTCTCGGGAATTGAAAGCCACGCTCGTCTGGTGGCAAGCCACTTCCTGGGCAAAATCGAAATCGTCTCGATCACCAGCAAACCTCTCCCGATTCCAGGCGCCGAAGAGGGAGCCGTGATTCTCAAACTGCTGCGATGCCCGGCTGACAATCCGCAGCAAGGCAGAATTGCGATTGTCGGCCGCAACCCGGATGCCCTCTGGTTTGACGACTACGAAGATCGAGTTCTGTTCGACGAGATCGGTTTGTTTGCCGAAACAGGCAATCAATAAACCTGACGAAGCGTTCCGGTAGTATCAGAATTCCTGACGCAACACTTGCTCGACTGCTACCACCAACTGCTCGACATGATCCTTGGTAATCGAGGTCGAAAGTGCGCCCGAACAAGTCTTAATCAGCATCAACCCGTGTTGATAAAGCTGTTCAACCAGGCGTCTCACCACCGATTGCTGACCCGCATCCTGATAGGTCTCTCGGTAACTTGAGGGTGGTTTAGCAAGTGGATGAATGCGAAACATCGATCCGCCGCCGGTCACACAAAACGGCTTGCCCGTCCTCTGGATGGCCTGTGACAATTCACGACGCGTCAGCTCACCCAACTCATTGAGCAACTTGATGCTGCCGGGATCGAAGCACTCCATGGTTGCCAGACCGGCAGTCATCGTCACCGGGTTCGCTGAAAACGTTCCCGAATATGGCAGCGGAATCGAAGCTTGACCGGGGTCCATGGCGTGCATGTACTCATCTTTGCCCGCCACGGCACCGACAGGAAACCCGCCACCGATAATTTTCCCAAGCGTAGTCAAATCCGGTCGTGCGTCAAACCAGTCCTGCGCTCCCCCGTAGCTCATCCGAAACGAGATCACTTCGTCGAAGATCAACAAGGCGTTGTTTCGATTGGTCCAGTCTCTCAATGCCGAAACGAACTCGTTCTCTGCCGGAAATAATCCAACCCGGTGCGGCAAGGGGTCGATCATCACCGCCGCAAGATCATTCACATGGCGATCGAGAATCGCCAACGTACGATTGATATCGTTGAAGGGAATTATCACCACTTCGTCCAGCGCAGATTGTGGCGTACCCTTTGCCAAGGGCACCGAGTTTGGTTGATCGATGCTGCCCCAATTGTCGGGGCCGGGACTCTGACTGACCTCGGCAAAATCGTAGGTGCCGTGATAAGTTCCTTCGCACTTGGCAATTTTTGGACGCCCGCTGATCGCGCGAGCCAGCTTGATCGCACACATCACCGCTTCGGTCCCCGAATTCATGAAGCGGATTTTTTCAAACCCCGGATTGCGGCCGCACAAATGGCGAGCAAATCGAGTCTCGGCTTCGGTCGCCAAGGTGAAGGCCGTGCCGCGTTGCAACTGAGCAGTTACCGCATCAATCGTCGGCTGATGGGCGTGTCCATGAATCAGGGAACACATGTTGTTGGCGAAATCAATTCGCTGGCAACCGTCGACATCGGTAACCACACAGCCAGCGCCTCCAGCCGCATAGTCCGGATGCGGTATTCGGTAGACCGAGTTGCGACTGACACCGCCGGGAATCATCTGACAGGCTTCCTGATGAAGCTGCTGCGATCGTTTGTGTTGTGGCGAATCCATTGATTGACTACCTGCGGGCCAAGCTTAACGCCCCAACATTCCTGCCAGGTATTCTTTAATGGCCAGATGGGACAATCGCAAATTTGCAGCACTCGGCACGATCAACCCGGGTTCTCGTTTGAAAGGCAGGGATCGAAAATCGACCGGGACCGGCGTTGCATCGATTCCTACAGAATTCGCCAGTCTGGTTGCTCGTTTCATATGCCAGGCCGAAGTCAAAATTCCAATCTTCAACTGAGTGCGTTCCGGTTTCCCGGCCAGCCAGCGATCCAAAGCCTGGACCTCCTGTAATGTGTTGGCACCATCGATTTGATGCAGGTCGCTTTCCGGAACGCCCAACGAGACCAGCAATTTCACAGCGCCTTCTGCCTGAGTGAACTCGTTGCCGCTGGGCGGAAGTCCATGAGTCCCGCCGCAGACGATCGTTTTGACTTTTCCAAGCTTGTACAAACGAGCTGCTTGCAGAATCCGATCACCATTATTGCCGAGTTGTACCGCACCGTGTTGGTTAGTTGAAATCCCGCCACCCAGAACCAGGGCAACATCAAGCTGCGGAACCTCTGCAAACTCCGAGCTGTTTTGGTAGGGCGATTCGAGCGTACCGATCAATTTGGAAACGATAAATGAATTTCCACCGATCGTCAAAAGTATCCAGCAGACCAGCGAAATAACTGCCGGGTCACGAACTCGATTGAGAGCGCTAAAATAAAAAATCGCAAACAGGCCCAACCAGCTGAGACCCACCGGGGTCACCAGTGCTTGCATTGTTTTTTCGAACATCACTCGCCCGGCAACGCCCCAGATGACGGCCAGAAAGATTGCTGTCAACAATGCCAACACGATCAAGTGTGGTAGCATCTTTACTTGAATTTTGCGACGCGGACCTTCAGCGCGATCAATACGATCGCCTTCCTCGTAGTAGTCCGAGTATTCGAAATCGCGGTCTCGACGGCGGCCAAAGAGCATGGGAAATTCGCGAGCAACTCACTAGGTTGATTTTGTTTTGATGACTTCCTTGATTCTATGAACTTTCGCACCAGAATGCAGCCACCAGCGATTTTTGACCGCCCGGAATTGTCTCAGGCAACTCTGGCCGGTGCCGAACTGTCGGTACCATTTCGAATCAGTTAAATTGTAGGGATTAAGGTAAATTTGTTCGGACACCCGGATGAGATTTCCAATTTAAGCCAGACTCGAATCCCGCTTCGTCAGCTGCATTTTTACTTGAGGCTAAACCATGCCAGATATTGAACTTAACCTGTCGCCTTTGCAGGGACTCGATGAGCAGATTGCCCAGTTGCAGGCTTGCGGGCGGTTGTTTTACCAACGCGGCTGGTCGGTTGGGACCAGCAGCAACTACAGTTGTGTCGTCAACAATGACCCACTTGAATTACTGGTCACTGCCAGCGGAAAAGACAAAGGTAATCTGGCGGGTAACGACTTTGTCCGGGTCAACCGGCAGGGAAAACCGATCGTTCCCGATCAACCCAAATCCTCAGCCGAAACCATGTTGCACGTGGTCGCAGCCGAACATTGCCAGGCCAACGCCGTACTTCATACGCACAGCGTTTGGAGTACGATCCTTTCGGAAAAATATTTCGTCGATGGCGGGATCTGGATCGAAGGCTTTGAAATGCTCAAGGGCCTCTCGGGGGTAACCACCCATGAGCACAAAGAATGGCTGCCGATTTTTGACAACACTCAGGACATTCCTCGACTGGCGGCCGATGTCACCGAAGCGCTCGACAAAAACCCTCAATCCCAATTTCACGGGTATCTGATTCGCAAACATGGTTTGTATACTTGGGGACGTGACCTGGCAGAAGCCAGACGTCATGTCGAAATTTTCGAATTCCTGCTGGAATGCCTGGGGCGTCAACTTTCACTGGACCCTACTCGCACTTGAATACCGGCCATATAAACCCAATCAACCAGGACCAAGTTCTATGCCAAAAATCACTGTAGACGGAAACGACTTTGAAGTTGCTCAGGGTAAACGGCTGGTCAAAGCCTTGACCGAAGACGCCGCCACCGACCAGCTTCATGCTTGTGGCGGACAGGGAAAATGCACTACCTGTCGAGTCCGTTTTGTGGCGGGCGAGCCTGATAAAATGACGGCCGCCGAAAAGGAAACACTAAGCGCAAGGGATATCACCGAAGCCGGCGTGCGACTGAGCTGCCAGATCCTTTGCGATTCCGAGATGTCTGTCGAGGTGATCAGTCGCCTGGAAGGTAGCGGGCGTCAGGATCAAGGCGGTGCTGTGTACGACGAAATACAACCGCAGCCTGTCGAGTGGGTTGAACGTTAAGCCAGACAGGAACCTCCAAACGGAATCTCGCCACTGGAATCCCGCTACTGGAATCCCGCTACTGGAATCTCGCTACTGGAAATGTCGCTGGAGAATCAAGCGGAACAAATTACCTTCCGCAGCAATTTACAAAAACAGTCATTTACAAAGACCGTTAATCACTTATACTTGGCCTCCATGAACAGCCGCCTCAAGAAATACGGTAAGAAGAACAAACGCAAAGCGTTTTAGGCCTGGCTGAGATATTGAGAGATTCATAAACCCTGCCAGACGGCAGGGTTTTTTTGTTTACCAAGGTTTTTTTGTTTGTCAGCGCCGACGGAACCAATGTTAAAAAAATCTGAATTCAAAAAGAGTAAGTCTAAGCCACACCGCGGTGACCCGTTGGCCTGCTGATGATTTACTCAGTAATTCCAAGCCTGCGGGAAACCTCGCAGGTTTTTTTATTGCCATCTCAAAGAAAACACTATGCACCAAATCAACATTCCTGACATGATCAACAGCCAGGTCCAACCGGCCATTGGCGACTTCAAGATCATCGAATCGACTTTGCGCGAGGGAGAGCAATTCGCCAACGCGTTTTTCTCGACCGAAGACAAAATTGAAATCGCCAGATTGTTAGATGCGTTTGGCGTGGAGTACATCGAGCTCACTTCGCCCTGTGCCTCGCCACAAAGCGCCTCAGACTGCCGGTCGATTGCCGATCTGGGTCTGAACGCAAAAACGCTGACTCACATTCGCTGTGCCATGGACGATGCCCGGCAGGCCGTGGATACCGGTGTGGATGGCATTGATGTGGTGATTGGAACTTCGAGTTTCCTGCGCGACTTTGGCCACAAAAAATCCATTGAACAGATTCTCGATCTGGCCATGGAAGTTATCGGCTGGTTGAAACAACAAGATGTTGAAGTTCGTTTCAGCACCGAAGATTCACTTCGCAGTGACTTGAAAGACCTGGTTCGAGTCTACCAGATGGTGGATGAACTGGGCGTTGATCGAGTTGGAATTGCCGATACGGTCGGCGTGGGAACTCCGCAAACCATTGGACGACTGGTCAGCATCGTCGGCCAATTGGTCTCGGCCGATATCGAGTTTCATGGACATAACGATACCGGCTGTGCAATTGCAAACTCCTATGCCGCATTGGTCGCCGGCGCGAAATTCATGGACACCAGTGTGCTGGGAATCGGGGAACGCAACGGAATCACTCCGCTGGGCGGACTTGTGGCAAGACTGTATGCCGAGTCCCCTGATCTGGTTTCCAAATACGATTTGCACTTGCTGGGCGAGCTCGATCACCTGGTCGCCCGCTTGGTGGGTGTCGATGTTCCTTTCAACAACTACATCACCGGGTTCGCAGCCTTCACACACAAAGCCGGCATCCATGCGAAGGCGGTTTTGAACAATCCTTCAACTTACGAGATTCTGAATCCGGAAGATTTTGGACTGAGTCGCTACATTCATGTCGCTCATCGCCTGACAGGATGGAACGCAATTCGCGATCGAGCCAATCAACTTCAGCTGAACCTCAGCGACGATCAAATCAAAGCCATCACTCGGCAAATCAAACAGATCGCCGACATCAAACAACTGACTCTGGACGATGTTGACCAGCTGCTTTACGCCTCTCAGTCAACCAAAGAGAAAACTGAAACCGAACTCAACGAGACTTGCCAACAGGGAGCACAATCATGAGCCCGGACAATTCCACACCCGACAATTCAACAATGACACTGGCGGAACAAATTTTTTCCCGCTCGGCCGGACGACCGGTCCGCGCCGGAGAATTGGTGGTAACGCAGCCCGATGTCGCCATGGGCCACGACTCGCTCACGCCCAGCATTATCAAGATCATGCGTGAAGAGCTGGAGATTGAAAACGTTCACAATCCTGATCAAGTCGTCCTGGTGATGGATCACGTTGCACCGGCTTCCACGGTAGGGACCGCCAACGCACAATCGAAGATTCGCAAGTTCGCAACGGAGCAAGGTATTCGCTTGTTAGATGTGGGCCGAGGGATCTGTCATCAGGTTCTGGTCGAAGAGAAAATCGCCTCGCCAGGAAAGATCATCATCGGTTCGGACTCGCATTCCACTTCTTATGGAGCGGTTTCTGCATTCGGCACCGGCATGGGCTCGACCGACATCGCTCTGTGCTGGGGTACTGGCCAAGCCTGGTTTCGAGTCCCCGAGACGATTCAAGTCCTGGTGCAAAACCGTTTTCAACCAGGCGTGGACGCAAAAGATTTGGCGCTCTGGCTTTGCCGGCAAATGACAATCAACGGCGCAACCTATGATTCGATCGAGTACCAGGGGCTGGCATGGCTGCCTCTCAACGAGCGTCAGACAATCGCCAGTATGGCCATCGAGTTAGGGGCCAAGGCCGGCATCTTCGCACCCGAACCTACGGAATCCGATTGGCTGCAAGTCAACTCGAACGCCATTTACAAATCTACCTTCGACGTCGATCTAAATGAACTTGAGCCCCAGGTCGCAATACCGCACTCGGTGGATCATGTCGTAGGGATCTCGGAAATTGGCCAACGAGACATCGACGTTGTGTTTGTGGGAACTTGCACCAACGGTCGAGCCGAAGATATTCAACGAGTCGCCGATATCGTTGCCGGAAAACAGCTTCGCAGTCGCATGATTGTCACGCCGGCTTCCAGTCGCGAGATGGAGCGATCGATTGAAAACGGAGCAATGCAAAAACTGATTGCCGCCGGAGCAACTTTCACGACGCCCGGTTGTGGGCCTTGTATGGGTCGTCACCAAGGAGCATTGGCCGACGACGAAGTGTGTCTCTCCACAGGCAATCGAAATTTCAAGGGTCGCATGGGTTCTCCCGAATCACAGATTTACCTGGCCTCGCCAGCCGTCGCTGCGGCAACCGCCCTGGCCGGTCAAATCTGCGATCCTCGCGAATTCATCGATTCGGAATTGGAACTCCAAAACACTTAAGCGGCCGCAACAGCCGCTACGACCAACTGCATATCTTGAACACTGATAACTGAACACTGAAACTCAATCCCATGAACAACACCAACCTGTCAACCATTTGGAAATTCGCTGACGACGTCGACACGGACCAGATTGTTCCCGGCCGCTACGCACCGTATATGCGACCCGATGAAGATGTCGGCAACGCAGCGTTTATCGAAGCACATCCTGAGTTTAACCAGCAAGCCAAACCTGGCGACATCATTCTGGCCGGCAGTAATTTCGGTTGTGGTTCCTCGCGCGAATATGCACCATTGGCACTGCGGCGGCGTGAAGTCAAAGCCATTATCGCCAAAAGTTTCGCTCGGATCTTTTTTCGCAACGCGATTAACCTGGGCATTCCCGTTTACACGGCGCCCGATCTCTACGATCAAATCGCTGATCAGGAGCAAGTCGAGTTTGATCTGCAGTCTTCTCTGGTTCGAGTTCAAGGTCGCGAGTTCGCGTTGCCGCCCTTGCCTGAATTCGCTCAGCAGACGATTGAAGCAGGCGGCATTTCCAACTTCGTCAAGCAACACGGTACATTTCCGGGCACCTTAAGTGACTCAAAAACATCGCTCGCAGGAGGCAACTGATGGCCCGTCAACTGTGCGTGATCCCCGGCGATGGAATCGGACCGGAAGTGACTTCGGCCACAGTTTCCATTCTCAGATCGATCGACCCGGACTTGAACATCATCGAGGCCGAGGCCGGTTGGGGCACATTCGAAAAGCTTGGCACTTCTGTACCGCAAGAAACACTGGAGGCGATTCGCGAAACTGGAGCCGCTTTGTTTGGCGCTGTTTCATCGCCCTCGCGAAAAGTCGCAGGCTATCGCAGTGCGATCCTGACGATGCGACAGGAACTGAACCTGTTCGCCAACATCCGGCCGGTCGACAGCAACTGGTCGCAGGGCTCGCGCGAAGGTGCCAACTTTATCGTCGTCCGCGAAAATACCGAGGGACTCTATGTTGGTCGCGAAACTGAAACCGACGAAGGCGCGATTGCAGAACGAGTTATCACTCGACAAGCATCAACTCGAATCGGTCAACAAGCGGCTCGCCTGGCAATCCAACTGGGACTCCCCAACATCACCGTGGTTCACAAAGCCAATGTGCTTCCCAAATCCGATGGCCTGTTTCGCGATTGCGTAATCGAGGCTATTCAGCGCGAGTGCGATCAAGCTTCACACTCGATCGAGGTTGATGAATTGTTGGTCGATATCGCCGCTTTTCATATCGCTTCGGATCCCAGTCGTTTTCGAATGATTGTGACCACCAACATGTTCGGCGATATCCTTTCTGATCTGGGAGCAGTCTGGTGCGGCGGAATGGGACGAGCCCCCAGCATCAATCTTGGTGATCAGGTTGCACTGGCCGAACCCGTTCACGGTTCCGCGCCGGACATTGCCGGAAAAGGCCTGGCCGATCCCACCGCAACCATCTTGAGCGCCGCCCTGCTCTATCGATATCACTGGCGGGAAGAATCACTGGCCAACCAACTGGAAACTCTGGCCAACGACGTAACCACAACTGTCGAGTGAATTGTGTTTAACATTCACATGAACAAGCGGTAAAAAAACGCAGTTGTGGAAGCCTCATTACGCTAGAATGGCAATAATGGAAACCATGTTGCCGGGCTCGGAGTTCATTCCAGCGGGAGATGTCACTTGAAAACCACCATCTGTGTAGCGCTATTGTTTTTGACCGGGTTGGCATCCGGATTATGCGCTCAAGACAGTACACAAGACAGTACTCAGCGCCTGGCATTCACTTCCCGTGATCTTGATGGCAATCAGATTGCTGTCGAACCGACTGATCAATCCGAATTTTTTGTGGTGTGCTTTCTGGGCACCGAGTGTCCGCTGGCCAAGCTTTATGCATCGCGACTTACCGAGCTCTCGCTTGAATTTGCCGAAGTAGAAAACTCGACAGTCGAATTTTTTGGAGTCTGCAGCAACCATCAGGATACGCTCCAGGACTTGAAGTCCTACCAGCAAAAACACTCGGTCGGCTTTCCGCTGATCAAGGATCAAAACAATCAGATCGCTGACGCCTACGATGCCCAGAGAACTCCGGAAGTATTCGTATTGGATCGCGAATTAAACATCATCTATCGAGGCCGGATTGATGATCAATATCAACCGGGAGCAGCCAAGGCGGAACCCAGTCGCTTTGATCTCAAAATCGCGCTGAGCGAATGCACTCAAGGCAAGCCGGTTACGGTCGATCGCACCGCAGCAGCCGGCTGTCTAATTGGTCGCGTAAAAAAAGAAGCGGAATCCGGGACAGTGACTTTTGCCAATCAAGTTTCCAGGATTCTCGACAATCATTGCAGCGAATGTCATCGCCCCGGTGAAATCGGACCGATGGAATTTCAGAATTACGACGAGGTTGCCGGTTGGGCCGAGATGATTGTGGAGGTCATTGATCAGGAACGCATGCCGCCCTGGCACGCCGACCCGGCTCACGGCGAATTTTCCAACGAAAGGCGGATGACTGAATCGGAAAAGCAGATGTTGCGCGACTGGCTGGCTGCCGGCACGCCGTTGGGTGACGAAGCAGAATTTCCTGACCCCAGAGATTTTACAGAATCGACTGGCTGGCGATTGCCGCGCGAACCTGACGTGGTTGTCGAGATGCGTGACCGCCCGTTCACCGTTCCTGACGAAGGCACGGTCGACTACCAATATTTTGTTGTGGATCCGGGTTTCAAAGAAGACAAGTGGGTCGTGGCGGCGGAGATTCTGCCGGGCGAGCGAAGCGTGCTACACCACAGCATCGTGTTTGTCCGCCCTCCCGATGGTGAATCCATGCAGGGAATCGGCTGGCTGGCGGCGTATGTGCCGGGTCAGAGCGCGCCATCCTACAACCCGAAACTCGGTCGACGGATTCCGGCTGGTTCCAGACTGGTTTTTCAACAGCACTATACGCCTAACGGTGAATCAGTCGATGACATGACCAGAATTGGACTCGTTTTTGGTGACGAGCAGGAAATCGAAAACGAAGTTTTCACACTGGTGGCACTTGATCAGGAGTTTGTCATTCCACCAGGTGCCGACGACCACCAAGTTGAGGCAAGTTTTAATTTCATTCCAACTCAGGGCCAGTTGATGGGGATCTCGCCGCACATGCATTATCGCGGCAAGTCATTCCAGCTTACGGCCAAAGCCAACGGTCAGCAGGAAGTGTTGCTCAATGTTCCAAAGTATGATTTCAACTGGCAACATATCTATCAGTTGAAAAACCCCAAGTCGCTGAACAAAATCGAGTCGATGAGATTTGTCGCTGCTTTTGACAACTCGGACAATAATCCTCACAACCCTGATCCAACTCAGCAAGTGACCTGGGGCGACCAAACCTGGGAAGAGATGGCGGTGGCGTTTGTGATTGTTTCAGTACCTCGTATCAATAATAATGAAGTGTTGCCCCTCACACCCGAGCAAATCGCTGCGGAAGAATTGCGAGAGCAAAAACTACTGGCCAAGGCCGAGAGATTTACGGACGAATACTTTGATCGATTCGACAAGAACCAGGACGGGAAAATCACCGTAAACGAACTACCTCGCTCGGTTCAAGCATTTGGCTCATGGGAAATTGACGGCAACTACGATGGTACGATCACTCGCGAAGAAGTGCTCGACGTCGCCAAATGGCGTTTCATGCACCGTTAGACTAACGGGTTGCACGACTGAACAGAATTTTAGAGGCGACAAACTTTGGCTGACAGGTTTAGTCGAGCAACGAGTTGGATTGTCAATCAGCGCTGGCTATCGGCGCTGGCGATCATCACCATCAGCGCGATTGCTGTTGGCGGTTATGTCGCCCCCGACGCCCTGGTTCAATACTTCAAATCACTCGTCGAATTCAATAACGAGGAAGAGCTTGATACTGAGGACTTTGTTCAGGACTTATTCCAGGAAGAAGACTTTAAAGATCCACCTGCTGTAGAGACACTAACCACATCTGGCTACGACGCCATTCTGGTCGCCGAATGCGAGAATTTATTCACTCCGCAGGGCGCTACGGCAATGCGAGAAGTGATCCAGGATCTGGAAGCACTCGACTATGTACGGGACATATTGTGGGTCGATGAAATTCCTCCTTTAAATTTGTTTGGTTTGAACGAGTCTCTATTACCCAAGGGAAATTCTGCGCCGGCTCGATTTGAAATTGCACAAAGAAAAGCCCGCGACCACCCGCTGGTGAACGGTCGCTTGTTGTCGGAAGATGGAAAAACGCTGCTGATTCTGATCGATGTCGACTACCTGTTCATTTTTGATGATACGCCATTTACAGAAGAGATCCGCAAGACCGCTGAACAAACTGCAGAGCGGCATCCTGAAGTGCAAGTCGACTTCTGGTTAACCGGTGGGCCTTCGGTTTATCTAAAGGCGATGCAAGCTCATCATGAAAATCAATTCAAATACCAGGCAATCGCCTATGGCATGATCCTGTTGCTCAGCATGATTCTGTTTCGTGGTGCAATTTCAGTCCTGGTTGTGGCGCTGGCTCCCGCATTCGGAATTTTTTGGACATCGGGAATCATTCGCTACTTTGAATTTCAACTCAATCCATTCAGCGATGTGGTACTGCCCGTTCTGGTGGCACTGATTGGATTCACCGATGGCGTTCATTTGATGGTGCAAATTCGGCACGAGCGAGCCAGCGGCTTGCTGCCATTCCAAGCGGCGAAGGAAGGCCTGCGCAAGGTTGGCCTGGCCTGCTTCCTGACTTCATTGACGACTGCTGTTGGGTTCGGCTCGCTTTCACTTGCCAATCACGAACTGGTTCGCGAGTTTGGATTTTGCTGCGTGATCGGCGTGGGCCTGTCGTTTGTCGCAGTCATCCTGACGATACCGCTGGCTTGCTCGACCTGGCTTGGACAACGAGTTCACAAAGGGCATGGGGCTGGATTCGTTGACAAACATATTAGCCGGATCAGTCTGATCATTGAATTCGTTTTGAAGCACAACAAATGGGTCAGCATCGTTGGCATTCTGGTTTCGATCGCCTTTTTCCTTACCTCACTGACCCTGGAACCGGATGAACGGAGCAGCGACATTCTGCCTACCTCGAGCGAACCGGCGATTGCTCTAAAAAAAGTCGATAAGGCGATGGCTGGATTGCAAGAAGTTACCATCGACATCGTTTGGAATCGGGATGTCAAGGATCGCAAAGGTGGCGCTGAATTGATCACAGTGCTTGGCAAAATTGATGATGCCTTGAACAAGGAACAATTGGTCGGTCATCCGATCTCATTGTTCAACCTGCTGGACGCACTTCCGGGTGACGCCAAGGCGGAGAACAAAGTCTCCATGCTGGAACTGTTACCGCCTTCGCTCAAGCGTACTTACTACCTTCCCGAATATCGTCGCGCTTCAGTGAAATTCCGAGTTCAGGATTTGGGCATTGCCAAGTACGGTCCGGTGTTTTACCGGATCGAAGATGACCTTGAAGAGATTTTCCAAGAGCACCCCAACTTTCACGGCTCGATGGAAGGCGAGATTATCTGGAAGTGGCGGAACATCTATCAAATCGTTGTCGATCTGGCGACCAGCCTGGGAATGGCCGCGATCATTATCTTTGTGATTCTGGCGGTGGTCTATCGATCGCTGCGTATCGGAATCATTTCGATCCTGCCCAACATGTTTCCGCTTTGTGTTGCGGGAACTTTTCTGGCGCTCACAGGTCAGAACCTGGAAATTGTAACGGTTTGTGCTTTTACCTGTTGTCTGGGAATCGCTGTTGACGACACAATCCACTTTTTGACTCGCTATGCAGAAGAGCTGCGAGATACATCGGACGAGTCTTTAGCAATCCGCAGAGCTTTTACGACGGTCGGCACAGCGCTGGTCATGACAACGCTGGTTCTGGTTTCGGGATTCCTGACCGTGTTTATGAGCGATGCCCGCGAACACCGCATTTTTGCCTCGATGGGAGCGATCACTGTTGCCTCTGCCTTGTTTGGCGACCTGGTGTTCCTACCGGCAATTCTCGCCAGATTTAAGGGGAGATCCGCAAATCAAAAAAAGATCAAAGCATAACTCAATCTGCTTTTTGATCCGGTGA
This sequence comes from uncultured Pirellulaceae bacterium, assembly GCA_964583205.1. Taxonomy (GTDB): domain Bacteria; phylum Planctomycetota; class Planctomycetia; order Pirellulales; family Pirellulaceae; genus CALMEE01. The sequence goes on from CAZOXC010000001.1 coordinate 14,142, forward strand.
ACCGAGAGTTGCCATTGAAACGAGGCAAGTGATTGGGCTTGAATTCACTCAAATTCGTCTAAAATGAATGTTGTATTCGTCAAGCCAAACTCAATAGGTGATGCCATGGCACTCGTGCACGTTCCAGAAGAAAACCGCTCGATCAATGATCCAACCGAAATCAATGAATTCCTGAACCCTTTTGGCATTCAGTTTGAGAATTGGGATGTTGCCGGACGAGTCACTCCAGATTCGACCGACGAAGAAATTCTGGCCGCCTACAACGACGAGATCGAACGACTTAAGGAAGCTGGTGGTTTTGTCACGGCCGATATCATCAACGTCAATTCGGAAACACCGGGGCTGGATCAAATGCTGGCCAAGTTCGACAAGGAACACATGCACACCGAAGACGAAGTTCGCTTCACGGTCGAAGGCAGCGGCGTATTTCACATCCACCCGGAAAACGGCCCCGTGTTCAGTATCACCGTCAGCAGCGGCGATTTGATCAATGTGCCCAAGGGAACCAAGCATTGGTTTAACTTGTGCAGCACCAAGACCATCCGTTGCATTCGCCTGTTCGAAGATATGGCGGGCTGGACTCCTCACTATGTCGAAGAGGGTGTTCACGAGGGATACGATCCGGTTTGCATGGGCCCGCAATACTTGCAAGGCAACGATGGCAAGATAGATTCGGTCATCGATATATAAAGCGCCGTTTTGAATCCTTGTTTGTAGTACAGGCTCAGCCGGAAGTCACACCAATTTCGCCTCAAGGCGTTACTACGAACGATTATCCTCAACCTTACTCCTATCAAGGCGGCAGAATGCCGGTCTCAGGATTTTGAATAGTGATTGCGTTTAACGGCCAAGCCATCTTGTTGGATATCGAAGGCACCACCTCCAGTATCAGTTACGTCAAAGACGTGATGTTTCCCTTCGTGGGACAAAACGTTGCCTCGTTCCTGAATACCAACTGGGCAAGCGATCCCGTTCAAAATTCGATCGATCAAATGGCGCTAGACGCCGGATTGAGCCGAGTTGATTGGCTGGGTGACTTGCCAGACGAGCCGAATTCGATCGTGACCAAAGTCAATGCACTAATGGATGGCGATTCGAAGACAACGGGCTTGAAAAGCCTGCAAGGTCAGATTTGGAAAGCTGGTTTTGAATCAGGGCAGTTGCAAGGTCACTTGTATCAGGACACGGCGCCCGCCATCAAAAGCTGGAACGAGTCAGGAATCAAGGTATTCATCTATTCGTCCGGTAGCATCGCCGCTCAAAAACTGTACTTCGGTTTCAGCGAAGCCGGTGACTTGCTGGATCAGTTCGCGGGCCACTTCGATACGACGATTGGAAACAAAAAAGAATCACCGAGCTACCAGAATATCTTGAACGAAATTGGCTTGGCCGGAGATCAGGTCCTGTTTGTCAGTGATGTCGTTGCGGAACTTGAAGCAGCTAAAGAATCCGGTCTGCAAACAGCCCATTCGATCCGTCCAGGAAACGTCGAAGAAGATTCGCTTGGCCATCCGAGCATCAATAGCTTCTCCGAAATTCAGGCTACCCAACTTCAATAATGTCGAGCGAAATTGAACTCGACTGGGTTACCGCAGACGGCTTGAAGATCTCGGCCGGATTGTTTCAAGCTGATTCTCCCCAGGCGTTTGTGTTGCTGGCCCATGGCTGGGGAGATCATCGAGGTCGCTATAATAAGGTGATCGAATATCTTGTCTCCAGTGGATACTCGGTGTTGGCTCACGACCTGCGTGGACACGGTCGATCTGAAGGTCAACAAGGATATGCTCCGGGCATCGATACGCTGTCTGACGATCTGTTGTTGGCATTCCAGCAGGCGACTCGGCTAGCCGGCGAGTTGCCGATCTTTCTGTACGCCAACAGTTTTGGAGGTTTGCTCGCGCTGCACAGTTTGCTCACACAACCACTCGAAAAACTGGCGAACAAGGTCCAGGGTGCGATAGTTACCAGTCCCTTGTTGCGACTTTCAATGCAAGTTCCCGCCTGGAAAGTTCTGGTGGGAAAGACGATCGGCAAACTGCTGCCTCGCTTTACGCTGAAGGCTGGCATCGACATTAGCAAGCTGAGTCGCGATGAACGCGTGGCCGAAACGCTACTGGCCGATCCTTACCGCCATGGAAAAATCTGCGCTGGTATGTTTTTCGATATTTTGCGAGCCGGCAAGCAAGTCCTGAACTCCAAAACGCCCCTGCCCTGCCCTGTTTTATTGATGCACGGAATGGCCGATACAATCACCGACTGTTCGGCCAGCAATCTGCTCGCGGAGAGACAAGTAAACTCGATCAAGTTGATCATGTGGCCCGGCCTGTTTCATGAATTGCACAACGAGACCGGTAACTTGATTGTTTTTGAAGCGGCAAAAGAGTGGCTGGAAAGCCAAATTGAATGATTCGTTTTCGCTTACAATTCGTTTAAGATAAGTCCCAATGCATTTAACTCGGACCTGCTTTCCACAACCAGAATCGCTGAATCCAACTACCGCCTGAACGCGGGAACACCAAATACTGGAGCATTTCATGAGCACGCCCAAAATATTTGATTTCGGCCGTCGAACTTTTTTACAAGGCACCACAGCGCTGGCGGCCGTATCTTTGTTTCCTCACAAGCTTCGAACATCGGCCAATGAAAAGCTCCGCACCGTTCACATTGGCGTCGGTGGAATGGGAAACTCAGATTTGGGATCGATCGCGTCTCATTCCGGAGTCGAAATCGCTGGACTGTGTGACGTTGACAAGAATGCACTTGGAAAGGCTCACGAGCAATTTGGAAACGCCCGGACGTTCGTCGACTTTCGGGAAATGTTGTCCGAACTGGGCGACTCGATTGACGCCGTCGTCGTATCGACTCCCGATCACACTCATGCACCGGCTGCAATGATGGCAATGGGCATGGACAAACATGTGTATTGCCAGAAGCCGCTGACTCACGAAGTCTATGAAGCTCGCCAGTTGCGATTGATGGCCGAGGAAAAAGAACTGGTGACGCAGATGGGAATCCAGGTACACTCGTCTGCGGTTTACCGTCGTGCTGTTTTGATGATTCAACAAGGCGTTGTTGGCAAAGTCAGCCAGGTTCACGCCTGGTCCAACAAAAACTGGGGCTACGACGGCGGAGCTTTTACCACTACTGCCGAAGCTCCTGCACACTTGAATTGGGATCTTTGGTTGGGTACCGCAAAGGCTCGTGACTTTTCGCCGCGTGTTTACCACCCCGGTCAGTGGCGCAAGTTGATTGATTTTGGCACCGGAACGCTCGGTGACATGGGCGTTCATATTTTTGATTCGCCTTACGCTGCCTTGAAATTGACAGCGCCGAACTGGGTCAGTACGAGTTGCCGAGAACCAACCAGCGTCGGGCACCCTGAACAAAACAAAGTGGAATACGAGTTTCCTGGCACTGACTACACAACCGAGAAACTGATGTGGACCTGGTACGACGGAAAGATGGCTCCGCCAAAGTCAACCGATGTGGGACTTGGTGAAGATGTTAAGCTACCGGGCCAAGGTTCACTGTTCGTCGGCGAAAAGGGAACGATGTTGCTGCCGCACGTTGGTGAAGCAGTTCTGTATCCAAGTGCTGATTTCGAAGGCTTTGATCGACCCCAAGTTGATGAGCGCAATCACTACCACGAGTGGGTCGACGCCTGCATGGGCGAGGGTGAAACCAGCGCCAGTTTCGACTATGGCGGACCGCTGACCGAAGCACTGCTACTGGGCGTAGTCGCCAATCGATTCCCGGGTGAAAAGTTGACTTGGGATGCCGGGAAAATGGAAACCAACAACTCGAACGCCAATGAATTGTTGCGGCGCAGGTACCGAAAAGGTTTCGAGGTCCAGAATCTTTAGGAGCCGAAACCACAGGGCGGAACCGGCCTGGCAACTTTGTTAACGGTCAGCTTGTTCAACCGCCGCCGCCAGGATTGCTTGCACCGGTTCTACAAATCGTTGAATCGACTCATTGGTTTCAACGTTCTCGACGCCCTCAACAAAGGAACGAGCCACCGCTGTGAATAGTAGATTCCTGTTCGATACCTTGAATTGCACTTCTCGAGGATTCGCTCGGCCAATTAAAGCCAGTTGTTGATTCAGCGTTGCCTCGTCCGGAAACTCGACTAGTCGCATGTGAAACATCTGATGCCGCATATCGGGATGGGCATCAAAATTGGTTCTGCTGACCAACCAAAACGCACCACGATTGGGCAGGATAGCGGGCGGTCTTCCTGATTCGATCTGTACAGACACGGAAGAATAGAACTCGTCGGCTTTGACCAGTTCAACGATGTCGATCACTGCTTCCAGCAAATCGCACTTGGGTTCATAGGGTGCCGAGTCGCCATCCACCAACCCGGTTCCGAATCTGGTTTGCAGTTCGCGGAATCCTCGAGGTGTCGGGTTTTCATTGGGCTCCCGCTCAAATTGATTGCCGATCATTCGTTGCGTGTGCCGATCAGATATTGCTACATGCTCTCGCACAATATCGGGGACCGCAACACCCAGCTTGTCGGCAACGTAGAGGATTCGATTCGCGGCGATAATGATGTCTCGAGGATCGTTTCGATTCACAGCCATTGCCAACATTACAAAAGACGCCTGAACTTTATCTGGATCCTCTTCTCTGAGCGCGAACACTGCCGCGCGTTCGGCAAACACAACCAAGGTCCAGCATGTATCGGACGCCATCGACGCTTGAATCTCTCTTCGCCGAGCTAGTGGCAATTGACCCAGTTCCGTTGCAAGTTCAAAAAACTGATCATCCAGGTCATTGCGAATTGGATTGATCAAGCCGATTTCGTTTGTGGCAGGGCTTGAATAGACGACGCTGTTGCTGAGATCCATTACCAGTTCCTCAATAAAACTTTCGCCTGCCAATGTTTGCAATTATAATCACTTTATCAATCCAGAAAGTCTTTGTCCTTCAAACGCGGTGGCACGTATTCCTCAGTGACGTAGCTGACAGAATGTGCCTTAATCTTGAAAGACCGAGTAGACTCTTACTGAGCCCATCTTTCGCGGAATATGCCAGCTTTCCGATTTCCGCATTCTATAGCGCACAAGTTTCTCACCACGATTTTTCAGCCAGTATTCTACAAAATCTGTCCATTCAATTCCTAAATGGCGTTCGATGGAAATTTGTTCGCTGTCACTGAACTTCTCAAACATCTCTTCCAGTTCTGTTGCCACAATCTGATTGCATCCGTCGACCAGATGATCGCGAATGTGGCTTGCCTGTTCTTCAAATTTTCTAATTTGCACCCGCGAAATTTGAAAGTCGTCCTGGACATCCGGACGTTGAAAAAAGAGATAGGGGCCATACGAGCTGTATCTACGTTGAAATATGACTACAGCCTGGATTGGAATCGCAATTTCTCCAAACTCCCGTATCATTTCATTGTTTTTCTCGATCCACTCCTGATATGACTCACATTCGTTTTCTAGTCGATTCCACCGATGATTCAACTTTGACAACAAACGCACTTGGTCAATCGAGAACAGTAATCGAGTCGACCCAGAGTACACGGTGACTTGGTTCGCAATATCCATTTGTAGAGTGCTTGAAAAAGCATTGCGCAGGCTTTCAGAGGGTCGATCCTGCGGGTTGTCAATTTCTACGGCGTGAAACAATGATGGTGAGTTCCTCAACCCTACCCATTTCCATGGTGACTCTTTAATTTCCTCATATTTGTGCAGGACTCTTGATAGCGAACGGAGCGCCCGATTAAGTTCAGCATTATCTTTTACCGAATCCAAATCTCGCGCCTCGTCAACCTTTCGTATCAAATGTGTCAAATCTCCGAGGCAAGGTCCGTTTTCATCGACTAAAGATTCGATCTTGTCTGCCAACTCAACAATCAAAACAGGACCTGGTTCCAGACTGAATTTTAGCGCACGAAGTTCCCCAACCAACTTGTTTTGTACCTCTTCTGCCTTTTCTTTCATAAAACTACTGTTGGTGACCCAAACTTCTTTGCTGTCAAATTTTCTGGCAATTTTTTTAGCGGAACTAAGCTCTCCAATTTCCGGGAGGTATTCGACCGCCACGCCCAATCGCGAAGCCAGAGTCACCTGCTGTTCCATATTCAGGATGTCGATGAATTCGGCCAGCCTCTTGCGTTTTAATTGAGTTACTTTTTCATTAACTGCAGCCGATTTGTAATGTTCAACAACCTTAATCAATCTCTCATAGTCGATTTCGGTTGCCTCGATAAATGATGGCTGCGAAAACAGTGCTCGGGGCCCAAAAGCAGCAAGTAGTGCTAGATGATACGTGGAAATAAATTCTTCATGATTGGTTAACGATTTCTTGAGCTTGCCGTTTACACGATCAAAAATCTGGTACTGCTCTTCAAGTGTGGTAAACCCATCGCGGGCGGCTTCTTCTGCGCGAAATTCCTTTAGGAATTCTTTGAATCTATCCGAATCTCGATCAGCCAATTTTGTTTCTGATTCTGACTGCAAATACCTTTTTCGAATTATTTGAAAATAATATCTATAAACAAAATCATCATCGACTTTGATATCGGGTGCTCGTTCGAATTCTCTGGCAAGTTCTTCTGATGCTGAGCGCAAAACGTTGCAGTCAGCTTCATTTAGATCACTATGGAATAAATATTCGTCAACAAACAACTTGAATTCATCAATGAGCGTTCCTTCCAGCAAAACGATCTTACGATGTGGTCGCAAATGAGATCTTGCTTTAGAAATACTTTTTTGCTGCGCAACCGTTTCGGAACAAAGGACGACGAAGCCCAAGCAAAGCGTTAGAAAGCAACCTGATTTTGTTGCGGCGCTCATTTAATCGTCACCCTCGTTTTGGATCCTTATTTCCACAATTGTCAAATTTGCTCTCGGCCACTAGTGAAAACCACCCACCAATGCGGTGAATGAGAAGTCCAATCGCGCCTGCTTTGTCAATCCAGAAAGTCTTTGTCCTTCAAACGCTGTGGCACATATTCCTCAGTGACGTAACTGATGTCTTTCGAGATCAATGCTTCGACTTCCAGCTTGAAGTCGTTGTCGAGCATTTTTTTGAACTCTTTCTGCCATTCGCGTTTCTTTTCGAACCAGGGATAACTGGCAATCTGCTTCGTTCGCTTCTTGTCTGAATCGCTCAATTTGATCTGCACACTGGGATTCAAGTCACAGCGTTCAAAGTCGAGGCTCCGCAAACCCATGAATTTGGCATCGGGAATCGCCATCCGCTTGGACTCGAACGCCAGGTTGATCGAACCCTGCTTGATCACGCTATAGATGTAGTACCCCCAAGGGTCATTATCGAGCAAGCAATAAATTGGCAGTTTGAATTCATTGTGCAAACGATTGAGCATCCGCCTAACGCCGCGAGGTGGCTGGCCGCTGCCGTGCGTCAACAGGCACTTGTGCTTGTCAAAAAACCGATCCTGCACGAAGCGATTGAACACCGTATCTTTTTCGACATGCAGGATAAACTTGACGTTGTGCTTAACGAGCTTGATCGAGTTCGGCTCGACAATCGAAGGAATGCTGTATCCGTTTCGGCCCACATCCTCGCGACAATTGATTTCCTTATTGGAGTTCATTTCCAGATCGACCAGGGTCACATCACCGAACATGTTGCCTCGATTGGAAGCATACAGGTGCAGCTCTTCACGAAGTGCATCCAGCGTCACTTCCAGGTCTTCGATAATTGGATCGCAATCACCCTGATCGTCAAACGTTTCTTCCTTCGTGCCTTCGATCGTGTGTTTCAGCAAGTAATACATGCCACGAATACTGGTAGTCTTGCCTTGCTCGATCAGTTGCTTGCAACCGCTGGAAACCAGCATCGTCTGCATATAACTTTTGGCCTGCGACAAGTTAAACAGCTCGCGCCGATTCTTGTTTTTCCCCATCTCAATGATCTTGCGCGATCGATTAAATTTGACGTTCGACAGTGACCGCGAGGGGATATCCAGATGCGGCGCTCGACTTCGCTGAGTGACCTGCACAACACCATTCGCCAGATCCTTGAGCGATTTCATCGTCTTCTTGTCGGCTGTCGACAGCTTGACCGACCCATTGGACTTGCCATTGGATTTAGTCTTCGGCTTTTTAACCAGTCGACGTTTTCGAGCTACTTTGCGTTTGGCCATGGAATCGAGTCTTCAGTTTCTGTATTCAAATGTTCGGATTCAATTGTTCTGATCTCTGCCGAACCGAGGTTGGACTTGGTGTTATTCAAACAATTCTTTTTGTTTGGAGCCGTTTTTTGCTCCGCTGGAAGCGCCGTTGATTGCGGGTTGTTGATCGACGATCAAAACGTTGTCGCCGTACAACTCTGATTCCTCGCCGATCTTTTTGCCTCGCTTGTCGAGTTTCGTATCGGCTTCCTTGGTTTTGCGCTGTGCGATTTTCAGCAAGTTGTCATACAGGTTCTGGCGACTGGCTCCGTTGATATCACTTACTGCATTGGCCACCTCGCCCAGGTAGCGAAGAAAAATACTGCGCCTTTCACCTTCCTGCTTGATACTCTTGCGCCTTCGCAAAAACATTCCCAGCTTTCGCCCGACTGCCTGAAGTGCCAGCCGCAATTCTTTTTCAATTTCCTCGTAGTTGGCGATTGCCTCTTTGGACTCGCTGGTAAAGGGGACCCACACGCTGGCCATGTGCACCATCACTGTGACCGGTCCGCTGGGCAAATTTCCTCGGGATTGCGTCAGCCCGTAGCTCTTCCAATTGGTACTCATGATGGTCTTGCTGATCGCACAGTCGCCCATTTTGAATTGCAAAGGAACCCGGTTTGCGTAGCGCAGAACCTGCATGGATTGCGAGTCGCTGACGCTGACTTCCTGCATCGCTTCAAACAACCTGACCCGTTCGTTTTTGTTCAGCTTGGACGGCGACTGGCGAGTTCCCAGTTTGGCGGCTTTGATAATCTTGTCAGCGCCGTCATTTCCCAAACCGTCAAAGGTGTTGATCAAGAACTGCTTAACCGTCCGCGAATCCGTTTCATCCAGAAACCGGTTCAATTCTTCTTCGTTGACTTTCTTGGTTGATACCGCTCCCCCGTAAGCGATGGCCACTTCGATTTGAAAAGGGTTACCGCGATAGACGGCAGGTGGCCTGGTCGCAGCGGCATAAAATTCGCCCGGCACTACCTGGTACAAGCCCTTCAACAACAAAGCTTCGCCGATCGGGGCAATGCAGTCCGTGGAGGGCGATCCGATTTTGGTTTCTTGAATTGCCTGATAGAGCTTGTCCGCCTCGCTGCGGCCAATTTTTTTCGTGGATGCTCGAGTACTGATCTTGGCTGCATCGCAAATTCGCCGAGCGACGGCGCTACTGACCTTCGAGAAATTACTGGTCAGGAATTGCGAAATGGTTTTGGCTTCCTTTTCTTCCTTGAGCATCGAAAGCAGTCGGCCAAGCTCAACGCCGTAAGGGTGCGGCTTGATTTCCTTCGCTTCCGGCGGCAGCGAGGTCGTGCTGCGTTTGTAACTGGTCGTGTTGCCGTCCGGATCGGTGTAATGAATCGTCACATGCGGATTGGCAATCGCGGTTTGCTCCAGGTATTCATCGACGCTACCCTTGCCACGCTTGTAGGCCGCCTCCATTTCGATGGAAACCATCGTGCCACTCACCAGAGGTTTTGCGGTGCCATCTTCTTCGGCGGGTGGGATTTCAGTCTCCCAGCGAATCTGATTTTTCTCGCAAAACTTGGTCTGATCCTTCGGCAAGTCTTCGCCTTCACCTTTCCCGTTATGAATTTCCGGGTTGTTGGTTTTGGTGTTGATCTGAATCTTGAAAAAGTGAGCGGGCTTGCGTTTGGAAATTTTCGAAACGATCTTGATGGGCTTGCCGGTGGTCAACTGTCCATACATGCCGGCGGCGCTGATACCGATTCCCTGTTGGCCTCGACTCATCCGCAGACGATGGAACTTGGAACCATACAGCAGCTTGCCAAAGATCAATGGGATTTGTTTCTTAACGATCCCGGGACCATTGTCCTGGATGGTGACGGCGAAGCGGTTCTTGGCAGTCGATTCGATATTCACCCAGATTTCTGGAACGATGCCGGCTTCTTCGCAAGCGTCCAGCGAGTTATCGACGGCTTCCTTGACTGTGGTCAGCAGAGCCTTGCGAGCATTATCGAATCCCAGCAAGTGTCGGTTTTTGGTAAAGAATTCACTGACCGAGATGCTGCGCTGCTCGGCCGCCATGGTTTGCGCGGTGGCTTTGCGTCGGCGGCGAGGCGGCGCATTGTCGCCTGCAGTGTCGGCCGCGCTCTGCGACTTTGGGCCACCTGATTTCGCGCTGCTCGATTTGCTGCGGCGCTTTTTGATGACTTTCTTTTTCTTCTTTCGAGCTGTGGATCTGGTCTTGGGCAACGGTAAAACTCCTTTAACCACCAACACTTGCCAATTAGCCGGAGGTTCCTGATGCGACTTTCGAATCGCATTATGCGGCGGCAAACGACCCGAACTTAAACTATGCCGATTATATCGGGCGCGAACTTTTCCTGACAGACGGTTTTGTGGGTTATAAGGCCACGGAATTACGTTTGCACGTGCATGCAGCACAAATGTCTCACTCGGAAATTGTCGTCTGACCGAATAATCACTGTGAAAACCTATGGCTGTTCCATCTGGTGCACCCGGAGAAATGTTTGCGAGACCTTTCTGGGGGTGGCCTTGCCGGGCAAGGAAGATTCCGATCAGGAATATCCCGGCGGATGCGGCTATCAAATCAGGTGAGAAGGAGCGAACCGATGAAAAATATCGCAATGGCCCTGGCGATCGCCGTAAGCATGTTCGCCGGCAATCAACTCATGGCCCAGGATTCAGGCGTACTGCAAAATCGTCTTTTCCAAAACCAGTACACTCAAGCCGGTGCAAGTCAACACAATGCTGCGTTGTACATCGCACCCCAACCAGTACCCGGTCGAGTCGGCCATACGTACTACACTTACGAAGCCCTCTATCCACACGAGCATCTCTACACACATAAGCGTCGTTACTTCAATTACTACGCCGGACCAGAAGCCTTCTATGGCGATTCCTGCAAACGCGGCGCAACCGGTGGTGGCGCCCTGAATCGCACGACTGTGATCTGGCAAAGTGGTAATCAGCATTTCGGTAACTTCCCGTTCTCGTTTAGCAAATTGCAAAATGCTCAATACAAATACTTCAACAGGAAGTACTGCCTGGGCGCAAGCTCCGGTGGCAACGGCTTGAAAAGCAGGATTCGCACAGCCGGTGGCTTAGGCGGATTCGGTGGCGGCGCGAGTGGCGGAAGCTGCCCAAGCGGCGACTGTGGCTATTAAAAACCAAGCCTATATAAAATAAGACCAATGCCGTTTTTAGAGAGTCACTAAATTCGGCATGTCATTCAAGTGTTTGACCAACACGCCGCAAGCTCAAACAACAGACCATTCAGTGAAATTTAAACAGGAAGTTTAAAATGAGAATCTCTAGTTTACTGGCGGCGCTGGTTGCAACAGGCGCTTTGCTGGTTGCCAACGTCGGCAATGCCCAGGAAAGTATGATTTCCAGCGATTGCCCAACCGGCGATTGTGGAACCAGCGGCTATGACGACGGAAGCTACTCGGGAGCCTACGGTGGCGGTGGTACAGGTGTTTGTTGCGATCCCGGAACTCGCACACCTGTTCCCAGCCCATGGGGCGAGGCAGATCAATCCTGCCGCAATCCTGATGGGTCCCTGAACGCCAACTGTATCGGCAATGGACGATTGAAAAAAGCGTATCCTTCACCAATCTCGACTCTACGCAACGCTCGCAGGGATCCCTTTCATCCCGCACCCGTGTTTGCCTACGGTCGTCACGGAATCGATGCCACTCGCGTTCAAAATTGGAATTACAACCAGGCCGGTCAGTATTCCTGGCACGGAAACTACTACCACCGCCAATGGGGACAACCACTGGCACTAGTCGTTCCACCAACCGCCAGTTACCAAACTCGCTATTCATGGGGCGTTGGACAAACCACCAGCTTGCCAATCTATCACCAATACGGCCGACCCAATCCGGGCGGTGGAGCCGGACCTGGTGGAGCTGGACTATCGCCAACTCCTTACTGGCCATCCAACACCGACCAGTTCGGCGTTTATCCAGTACGAGGTCCCTGGTAGTCAATCAGATCGCGTTCAACAAACGTGTCTGACAATCACCAAACTGATTTGAATTCATGCGATGGCTCGACTTGAGCCATCGCTTTTTTTGTAAACTGATTTGAGGCTCGACCATTCCCACCCTGGCAATTGCAATTAGCCCGGCCGATATTGTGAATTCCAAATCTGCTTCGGCAAACTCTGGTGAATACTCCGTGAGCGCTCTGTGAGTGCTTCGCGAATCGAACTGGTTGCAGTGTTAAGTGGCTTGCGTTCGCTTAGTCGGAATTAGATTTGGCCTGCCACTCGGTCCAATAGGCCTGAGCTACATTCTTGAGTTCGTCAATCGACAGCTGGCGACCGGAATCGAGCTGCAACAAAAAAGACTCGGATTGCAAATCCAACTGGCCGGTCTCCATAAAGACTCGGCTTCCCCGGTCCAGCTTCTCGGCATTGAGAACTCCCAGTTGTTTCTCCTGGATGACCGGCAATCTCTCTTCAGTCGAGTTCGATTCGTACTCCTGATACACGAACTGGCTGCAATCTTGAAGTGTCAGAATGAACGCGTTGCCCTCATCCGGAATTCTTTCCCGCAAGTACTCCACGGAAATTTGCAGTTGCAACTTGCCAGGAACATGGCCCTGAATTTGTTCAATCGTCCCGTCGTGGAAGACGTTCCACATATCCGTGAACTCTTGAGACATTTTCTGCCCAAAACGATCCATCAATAACCTGGCCCCAGCAAATCAATGTCGCCCTCTGGCCAATCAGCATTCGCCGGATAGATCATTTCGCACTTGTCCCAGAATGGCCGCTTGTGAGGTTCTTGTTGATCGAAGCTATTCACGAAACGATTTTCGATTCGGCGGCAATTCAGTTTCTCGTAGAACTCCTGTACACCAGTTTGGAACAAACAAACAGGTACCAAACCTTCGTCGATTTGCGCGAACGATTTTTCCACTACAAGTTTACCTAACCCCAGCCCTCGTTTTTCCGGATCTGTGCAGACGGCCGCCAGCGCCAACACATTAAATTTCTGATCGCCACTTCGAACCTCTCGAAGAAAAGTCTGCGAGTGAGCAATTATGGTTTGAGGGTCGTCTTCATCCCACACAATAAAGTGACTCATGTCACCATACTGCGAATCATCGCGCTTGGAATAATCGAGGACCTTGGCAACCAGTACTTCGTGCGAGTCCGGTTTGGGCCAGACTTTGGTTTTTAACTTGACAATTGAAAGAGCTAATTCTTGATCAAGTTTAACACCTTTAACAATCTCAACTTGTGGCATGACTTGTCCTAATAAAATTCGCTTGTCTGTGAGAACAGGCTTTCAACCGGCCGCTCGTTGTCGTCAGTTGAACGCCTTTGAACGACCTGGCGCAACGAGAACTCCTTGCGATTCAGTGCCTCTGAAAAGTTCATCGGCAGCGAGTGTCACGCCGCTTTGGTAACTCGGCGACGGCGTCCCGGGTACCGATTGTACAGTTTGGAAGCCCGAACCGGCGTTTGGGGCTGGGCGGAGTTAACTTGGCCCTTCGAATTGCGGTCTTTTTGAGATGAAAATGAGGGTCATTTTAGTGTAAAATCTGGTCAAGCCAACGGCGACCAAACGAAAAAATCCAGCGGAACTCAATTATGTTAAAAACCGGCGAATCCGATTCATCCAACACCGAATCCATCGAATCGACTACCCCTTCCAGCAACCAGCCGTCCAAAGATGCCGTTGCGATGATCCTGCAACAGGCCGGCAAGTCCGCCGAGGAAATCGCGGCTCTGTCGACATTGGATGCTGCAGACCGTTCCGCTGAAACCCAGTTCTCTGGCGAAGCGCCAACGATCGCTTCGCTGTTTGGTCAGGCACAAGCTCGCGAATTTGACGCTGGCAAATTTTCGCCCTCGGCAGAAGTCGCTGAAGTGATGGGCAAATCACTCGACTTCCTGATGGAACACAAAAAGAACAACACTCTGTTTGATCTCGACCGCATGTTGTTCCGCGACGAAATCATTTCGGGGCTGGCTGAAGTTGGTTTCTTCGGACTGGCGATTCCAGAACAATATGGTGGAAGCGGCGCAAAACTCGGTGACCTTGGCCCCCTGCTCCGCGCTTTAACCTTTGTGCATCCTGACCTGGCCGTGATGTTTGAAGTGCATAACTTCCTGGGGCCAGTGACTCCGATCCTCGACTTTGGTACCGATGAACAAAAGGAATACTTCCTGCCCAAAATGGCCAAGGGCGAATTGTTGGGCTCGTTCGCTTTGACCGAGCCAGGAGTTGGTGCTGACCCCAGTCGACTTTCCATGACGGCTCGACTGGAAGGTGACCAGTACGTTATCAACGGTGTGAAATGGCCGATCACCAACGTGATCTATGGTGGCATTTGCATTCTGATTGTGAAATTGCAAGGCCACGATTTAAAACCGGGTCGCGATTCGGGCATGATCATTTTCGAGGTGCCCAAGGAAGACAATGACAACTTCCGCATGAAACGAAATGACTTGACCGCATTCGATTTCCTTTGGAACGCTCGATTCCGTTTGATGGATTGTCGAGTCCCCGCGAAGAATTTGCTGGGACCGCCCAGCAAGGGGCTTGCTCAAGCTTTCAGTTCTCTGGCCAAAGGCCGCGGTGGAATTGGTGTTAACAGCGCCGCCAAGACATTCAAATTGCTGGCTCACGTTATCCTCGACCCGGAACTGCGTCGTGAAAATCCAGAGAGTCCGCAGCTCAATGCCAAAGACGGCGAACCCAGCGGAGGTGGCTGGACTTCATTCCGCTCGACTTTCGGAAAACCGATCGGCAGCTCGCCCCGCATTCAAACCTGGGTCGGTCGAGCGATCTGTCATGGGCTGGCAGGCCGCATCCTGGGCGACTTGTGCTTCCGCTTGGCCGCCAACGGTGTGCGTGACGAAACGCAAGGCATGATTGCCAAGGTATACGCGACCAAAGGGCTACTGCAAACCGCCATCAATTGTTACCAGATTCAAGGCGGACGCTCGGTCCATACCGACGAACGCCGCAAGTATACTCGCGCCACCGCACAGGGCAGCCAATCGCAGATGCCCGACAACCCGATCGAAAATTACATCGGCGAAAACATGCACGAGTTCACAATTGCCACCGTATACGAAGGCCCCAACCCGGTACTGGCGGACGTGGGAGCTCCCAACGCGATGACGCGAAACATTCGTGGCAAATTCCTGGAACCCATCGGCGTTGCCGAAGTGGAAGGTGGTTTCGGTTTGGGACCGAAGGCCAAATTCGGTTGGTTTGTGGCTAAATCAGTGATCGGTTCCTTCAATCCCTTCACCGGTTCATTACAAGGCGTTGACGAGTTGTTCACGGACAAGGAATCGTTCATCCGCCGCGCCATGCGTCGCAACCGAGCACTCGGAAGAAAGATTCTGTTGATCATTGCCCGTTATCAAAAGTCGTTCATGGACCAGAGTTACCTGTTGGGAGATGAAGGCGGCGTGTTTGATCAGCTTTGTCACAATCTGGCCTCCATGTGTTTCGCATTGTCGCTCGACAAATCGCAAGACACGAAGGATAACGAATATCTGAAAGTCGCGGCCGCACTGGATCTGGAATCGGCGATTCGCATGAAAGGCAAAACAACCACGCCCAAACTGCAAAAGGCCTGGGCCGAGATCGGACAACTGGTGATGGATAAAAACTCGCAGTTGCATCGCGATCTGATTGCCGACATTGAAGTATCCGATATCCCTCTCGATCCTCGGTTCATCGATCGATTTATTTAGAGAGCACTTCCAACTCGGCATGCAAAGGCTGGTTGCACACCAGCGTAGAGGTTGGATCGTCTCGATTTTCCCAATCCGGGCTGAAACTCGATCCACCCGCTCGTTACTCGCTGAAGGTCAATCAGCGATAACTTGAATCAACCAATACAATTCTGAACACTGAATCTAAAACAATGTCAGGAACTCCAATGCGTTTGTGCCAAATTAGTCTCGCTACACTGCTGACCCTGCTGACTATTCCTTCAGTCTCAGTCTGGAGTCAGCAGGATGGCTACTCGCGGCAGGACCATCTGCGAGGTTCGATTACTCCCGAACGTGCCTGGTGGGACCTGCGCCACTATACGCTGAACGTGGATGTCTTCCCCGAGACCAAGTCACTGAAAGGTGATTGCACGATTCGATTCAAGGTTCTGCAAGCGGGTCAGAAAATGCAAATCGACTTGCAGGAACCACTGAAGATTACCGCCATCGATTGGTCCACACAAACAGACTCCGATTTGAGCTTTGAGCGCGAGGGCAATGTTTACTGGGTCAGCTTTCCGATGGAACTGGCCGAAGGCACTGAGCATTCGGTCAAGGTTTTCTATGAAGGTGTTCCTGTCGAGAGCACACGTCCGCCATGGAGCGGTGGCTTGACCTGGCAAAAAGACGAAAAAGGCAACGACTTTATCGCAACGACCTGCCAGGGCGATGGAGCAAGTATGTGGTGGCCCTGTAAAGATCACGGATACGATGAACCGGATGAAGGTGTCACGATGGAAATCACCGTTCCTGAAGATCTGGTGGCAGTCGGCAACGGCAGGTTAATCGACGAAACTCACAACGAAACCGACAAGCGAAAATCATACCGTTGGCAAGTGACCCATCCGATCAACAATTACTGCGTCAACATGAACATCGGTAATTACGTGAACTTCTCCGAAACCTTTGAAGGCGAAGGGGGAACACTCGACATGGACTATTGGGTGCTGGCCCATCAAAAAGATCGAGCCCAGGCCCAGTTCAAAGAAGCGCCTCGCACCATCAAGGCCTTTGAACACTGGTTCGGCAAATATCCGTTTTACGAAGACAGTTTCAAACTGGTTTCTGTGCCCTACCTGGGAATGGAACATCAAAGTTCGGTAACTTATGGCAATGGTTTCAAGAATGGCTACCGAGGTCGCGACCTGAGTGACACCGGGGTTGGGCTGCTATTCGATTTTATTATCGTCCACGAAACCGGGCACGAGTGGTTCGGCAACAACATCTCGATGAAAGATGCCGCAGACATGTGGATTCACGAGAGCTTTACCAATTACTCCGAAAACCTGTTTGTCGAGTACCATTTCGATGAAGAAAAAGCGCAGGATTATGTGATCGGTTGCCGCCGCAACGTGCAGAACCAGTCGCCCATCATCGGCGTGTACAACGTCAACCAGCAAGGATCGGGAGACATGTATTACAAGGGCGGAAACATGCTGCATATGATTCGCCACATTATCGATGACACCGACAAGTGGCGGGAAATTCTACGCGGCCTTAATTCCGAATTCTGGCACCAAACAGTTACCACCGAACAAATTGAAGACTACATCAATCAAAAGTCGGGCGTCGATTTCAGCAAACTGTTTGATCAATACCTGCGGGAAACAGCGATTCCTGTTTTACGATACACCGTAGACGGAAACACACTTACCTATCACCTGGAAGATGCCGTCGACGGTTTTGCCTTCCCAGTCAAGGTCTCCATCAATGGCCAGGAACAATTGATCACACCCAGGGCCCGGCAACAGTCGATCACCTGGGAAGAAGATATCGAGTCGTTTGAGCTTGACCGGAACTTCTATCTGGAAGTCAAACAAGACTAACGCTCGAAACAGTTCTCATCAACAATCGTCATGAATCGCGAAACCCGGCACCACTATTCTGACCCGCTCGATGTCATCTGGATCGAATGCGCCAGGCAGTTCGGGATTGCGATTGAACGCAGTTCGGATGTCTTCGCCTTCTATGATGGCGCCGGCCTGCTGAATATCGGCACCGCTGATACGCTTGACCCGGATGACTCGCTGGCCCAAATGATCTTTCACGAGCTGTGTCACTTTCTGATTCAAGGTCCCGAATCCATCCGGCTTCCTGATTGGGGATTGGACAACGACAATCCGCAAGACATTGTTCGCGAACATGCCTGCCTTCATTTGCAAGCCAAGTTGGCTGACAATTTTGGGCTGCGAAACTTTTTCGCGACGACCACGGATTTTCGAACTTACTTCAATCAGCTTGATCAGGATCCGCTGCAAAACGATTGCGAAGCGGCTGAAATTGCCAAGGCAGGATTCGCTCGAGCCACTCATGGCCCAAATGCAAATGCACTCCAGGCAGCTCTGCAGGCCACTTCACAGATCCTCAATATCACTCGCCCTTTTGCTGACAAGCGATCGCTGTGGACAGTGTAAACGCCCGCTAAG
>CAZOXC010000002.1:0-25588 GCA_964583205.1 uncultured Pirellulaceae bacterium
GCGATGCGCCGTTCAGAATCCGGCCAATCAGTGGACTCGGTCAGCACCTTAACGGGGATTTCCTGCCAGGGGATATGCGGGTTGGGTTCTTCGAAATTCAACTGGCCCGGAATCGATTCGTTCTGGATCGCCAGCAGCACTTTGATCAAACCTGCCATTCCGGCTGCCGCTTCCAGGTGACCGATATTGGTTTTGACCGAACCGACCAGCAAAGGATTTTGTTCGCTGCGGTGTTGGCAATAGGCGGCGGCCGCCGCGTTGATCTCGATCGGATCACCCAGTTCGGTGCCGGTTCCATGCGCTTCCAGATAGGCCACCTGTTCTGGAGAAATGTTGGCTCGCTGCAAGGCTTGTCGAATAACTTTTTCCTGCGCCTTGGGATTGGGGGCTGTGAGTCCGCTGCTGAAGCCATTGTGTCCGACGGCGGAACCGCGAACGATTCCCAGCACGGGGTCGCCATCGCGCTGGGCATCGGCCAGACGTTTTAGAGTCACTACGCCACAACCTTCGCCTCGCAAATATCCATCGGCGGCGGCATCAAAGGCTCGCGAATGCCCCTGGGGCGAAAGTGCTTTGAGTTTACAAGTCAAAATATTCGTCGTGGGCGAACAAATGGCATTCACTCCGCCCACAAGTGCTTGATCACAATCACGTTGTTGCAAACTCTGGATCGCCAGATGCAAAGCCACCAACGAAGAAGAACAAGCCGTATCAACAGCCACACTGGGGCCCTGTAGGCCCAGATAGTAAGCCAGCCGTCCGCACAAAAAACTACCGGCCGCACCGGTAGCGATATAGGGATTCAAATTCAGAAAGGAATCACTGGCTTCGTTTTGATAATCGTTATGCATCCAGCCAACGAACACACCGGTGTCTGCACCGATCTTTTCCGGAAGCCAGCCTGCGCGCTCGATTGCTTCCCAGCCGACTTCCATCAACAAGCGTTGTTGCGGGTCGACCCAGGTAGCCTCGCGCGGCGAAATGCCAAAGAACTCGGGATCCATCTGGTCGAGATCTTCCAGAAACACGCCGTGACGAGCGTACATTTTTCCCGGCACTTCCGGGTCTTCATCGTGAAACGCATCCAGGTCCCAGCGTTCTTCCGGAATCTCGCTCACCAGATCCGCTTGATCCATTAACGACTGCCAGAATTTTTCTGGCGTGTTTGAAGAGCGTGGAAATCGACAAGCCATCGACACAATGGCAATCGCTTCGCCTGTGCAATGCTGCGCGTCATTGAGCGCCTGCTGCAACTGCTGCTTCAATTCACGAATCTTCAGCAGTGCCTGTTTGTTGGGCGAAAGTTGTTTGGCTTGGTCGACCATTGTTCTCTGGCAATTGTTGTTTTCGAATGGGTGAGCGATCGCAGTGTTAGTCAAGTTCCTTCATCAATTCATCGAGCGCTTCATCTTCACTCATGTTTTCCACCGTCTGGCGAATGCTGGTCGCTTTGACGGTTGCTGTTTCAACGATGGAATCGGCGGTGCGGTCATGGGAGCCCGAATCCGGATCGGACGGATCGATGGTTGCGAGCAGGTAACCGGCCAGATCGCTCAAGCGTGGGTAGTCGAACAGCAGGGTTGCCGGCAAAGCGGATCCAGTTTCGACCTGCAGTTGCGCACTCATCCCGACGATGGCCAGAGAATCGAGTCCCGCTTCGATGAAAGAATGATCGATTTCCGGAAGTGCATCCAACTGGCCCACTTCTCGAGCCAGTTCGCGGAGAAACTCCTGGGCCACACGTTGTTTTTCCGAGCGATGCGATTTGGCCAGCTGGGCTCGCAGGGTCGCTGGTCGCAAATTGTCCAGCGTCGCAGCGTCTGGACTTGATTTCGATTGAGTTCCAAGTGTCCGGGCAGCGATTTCCCGCAAACGAGTCTTCAGGATCTTGCCGGCAGGGTTACGAGGCAACTCGTCGATGGCCAGCAAGCGGCGAGGTATTTTGTAGTTACCAAGTTCAGATTTGGCGTGTTGCTCGATCGACGCCAGAGCCGTTGCCTGATCAATCGATTCTTTCAAAACCAGATAGCCGACAACTTGTTCGCCGAACACTTGATCCGGAACACCGATAACGGCAGCCTGGCTGACTTCAGGATGGTCAAGCAACACACGTTCGACTTCGGCCGGGAAAACTTTCAGACCACCCACCGTGATCATGTCTTTGACTCGGTCCACAATATATAGATAACCATGTTCATCGATCCTGCCGATGTCACCGGAGTGGAACCAGCCGTCGCGAATTGCGTCTGCCGTTTCGTCGGGTCGATTCCAATATCCCAGCATGACATTGGGGCCTCGAATGGCAATCTCGCCCAGTTCATCAGGGCTGCAATCCTGGCCACTGTCTGTATCGACGATCTTCATTTCCACGGAATCGATGGGCATGCCGATCGAGCCAGGTACAAACTTGATGCGATGGTTATAAGTAGCGAAGGGCGAGGTTTCGGTCAGGCCATAACCTTCGTAAATCGGCAAGCCAAACTTTTCCTGCCAGGCCAGACCCGTCTGCAAGGGCAGGGTGGCGGCCGCCGAAAAGCAATAGGTGACACTGGATAACTCGGCAGGCTGGCAGCTCTCCAACAATAGACCGAACATCATCGGCACACCATAAAGTTGTGTCACTTGTTCTTCGGCAATCAGTCGCCTGGTTTCGTTCAGATCAAAACGCTGTTGCAGAATAATCGTGCCGCCCACATTCAGCACACTGTTTAACAGGGCGTTCTGGCCGAAACAGTGAAACAAGGGCACGGCCAGCAAAATTCGATCTTGCGGCTGCATATTGCACAAGTGATTAAAGGCATGCACGTTAGAACGCACATTTCCGTGCGATAAAGTTGCGCCTTTGGGAAAACCCGTGGTGCCGGATGTGTACAGAATCAAGGCCGCTTCGTCCGGATCGGCCTGGTACCAGTCGTTCGAAATAATCTCCGGTTGTTTCTCTTTACTTCCGATTCGCTGGCCGCTGAGATCGTCGACTGCGAATTGGCTGACGACGCATTCGGGAAGCGAGGCCTCGATGGCTTGATAAGAACTTTCGCTACCGACAAACGCCACAGCTTCACAATCCGAGACCACGAACTCGACCTCGGCAGGAGCCAGTCGAGTACTGATCGAAACGGCGATCGCGCCAATTCTCAAAGCGCCGTAATACCAGATCGGAAACGAAGGCGAGTTGGGCAGCATCAAGGCCACTCGATCCCCAGGTTGAATGCCGGCTTCTGTCAGTTGCCGCGCGGCGTTGAGCGAGCAGTTGTTTAGATCGGAATACGAAATTGAATGACCATCGAATACGATTGCCGTATTTTGCGGAAACAAGTTTGCGGTGACGGTCAGGCTTTCGCAAATGTTCATCGGCTGGTCTCGCAGAATTGGTCAAACGAGTTGATCAAGGGTTCGATCGCTTGAATCAGTTGTCCCTGTTCGGCGATATCTTTGGCCAGACTCTCGATATCATCTTCCAGCCAGCGATCCTGGTCATCGAACAACAAGGGCAGGTCGGGGTCAGCTTTGGTATTCAGTACGCCGCAGACCGCCGAATAGAAATCGCGATTGGTCTTGCCGAGAAACTTGGAACCATCAAAGTGGTCCAGGGTGGATTTGGCTCGCAGATCCAGCGCCTGAATCGCAAAGATCGTGGCGACTGCCAGATACTGCTGAAACAACGTCGACGAGTTCCAGGCCAGGTTGGCTGCGCCCCAACTCAAACCATTAATGTTCTGATTGAACTGCTCGGCATGCGTGGGAAAGTGCTCGACCAGCGGATTGCCTTGATAGGTCAGCAGAGGCATGATCGAGTTGCCACAGATTTGCAAACCCTTCAGGCCCATGTTGCAGTTCTGTTGGTTATTGCCGCGCAGCGAAGGGCTCAATCCACCGCTGAATTCCGGGGTGACCAGGCTGGCAATTTGCACATCCAGGTGCTTGGCCATTAAACCGATCGAACGCCGCAGGTCATCCATGGCGACGCCAATGTACTGACCCAGAAAGTTGCCGCTCTGATAAAACTGTCCGGTCTGAGGGTCGATCAACGGGTTATCCGAGACCGCATTCATTTCGGTTTCCACGACTCGACGAACTCGAGCAATTGTCTCTACGATCGAGCCACTGTATTGGGGCGCGCAGCGTAACGCATAGCGGTCCTGCAAACTGCCCGACCTGCCGCCATCGTCGATCTGTGCGGCGTCTTCATTGAAGAGGTTGCGATTTGTTTCTGCGCTCCAAACTTGACCGGGATGGGGCTTGCTGGCATGAACAAACGAGTCAAAGGGTTCGAGGTTCACCTGGAGTGCCCGCATCAACATCGATTGAATGACAAAATACAGCCCCAGAGAATTCCGAGCGGCGATGGTGGCATTGGCGGCAATCGCTGAAGAGAACGAAGTGCCATTCACCATCGCCAATCCTTCTTTGGCTTTCAGTTGAATCGGTTGCAGGTTGAGTTGTTTCAAGCACGCTTGGCTGTCCAGCACTTCACCCTTCAAAGTGACTCGCGCTTTGGGTTGTCCGGTGACGGCTCGCGCGATTGTTGCGAGCGGAATCAAGTCACCACTGGCGCCGATCGATCCGTGTTGTCGCACGACTGGAACTGCTTCCGCGCTGAGGAACTCGATCAAGCGTTCGATCAATTCCATTCGCGCACCGGACTTGCCTTGTAGCAAAACGTTAGCGCGTAACAACATTGCGCCGCGAGTGTGCTGTGATTCGATTTGCGGACCAGCACCGCTGGCAAGAAATGACAGCAGATTGTTTTGCAAAGCGACAGCTTCGGAACAATCCACTCTTTGATTTGACATCGCCCCAAAGCCGGTAGTAACGCCGTAAATCTCCTGCTTTTTTTGCAAAGCGGCATCGACAGCGACCACCGATGCGTTGACTCGTTGTGTAATGAGTTCGGTGGGCTGGAAAGAAATACTAGCCTGCTTGTTTACCCAGTCGTTAAACTTGAGCAGATCGATAGGTTCGCCGGTCAATGCGAACCGGGGAGAAGCCTCCCGGCAGGTGATATTGTGTTGGAGCATCAAGTATCGTCTATGTTACATCTTCTTGCACTTAATATCGTAACGCTGTATTGGCGCGACTGAAAGTGAGCAAGCCCAAATTGGTCAAATGACCCGATCGCGTATTTCATTGAACAGAAACCCCAAAACGAATCTTGGCGAGGTTTCCCGGCGCCAACGGTCGCTTGCGCTGCGCGCGCTGCCTGTTCAGGCCAGGCTGGGTCGCGAGCCTGGTTCGCTGGTAAGGACAAAATTTCTTGCCTTAATCAGTTTAATATGTGGCGCAATTTACTGCATAAACATGACTGGTTGTGAGCAGTCCGGGCTGACCAATAATTCCGTTGAACTTTCCGATCAGCGGCTGGCGGTCAATGTCATCGGCATCAACCGGATTGAACGTTCGTTGTTAACTGCGACTTATTTTGGCTCGTTGCAACCAAGCAACCAGCGATCAATCGGATTCGGAAGCGTGGGACGAATCCAGACCGTTGTCAAAAATCAGACTCGAGTTGCACAGGGCGAAGTCCTGGCCGAGCTGGACATGCCGGGTTTGCGCGAACAGCGCGAAGCACTTCAAAACGAATTGGATCAGGCGCAAAGCGAGTTTCGTGATCAACAGATTCAACAACTGCAGCGCAGCATCGCCGAAGTCGACCAGCAACTGGAAGCCGGTACGATCGTCGCGCCTTTCGATTGTATCGTTGACGAGATCTTTATCTTCCAGGGTAGTCTGGCGAGACAGGGTTCTCCGGTGCTGCGTGTCATCGAACTGGCGCAGCCCAAAATCAAAATCAATTTGCCTCGACGAGTTGATCGTTGGTTGAATCAACAACAGGAAGTGGTCTTTCTGCTGGACGAGCAACGACTGCTGGGAAAATTCAGTGAGAAGTCGGCTACCGAGAATCCCACCGGCAGCATCACCGTGTGGTTTGATGTCGTCACGGATATATCCAGCATCGAATTTTCTTTCGGGCGCACTGTCGAGGCCAAGTTTGACTTCGAACAGGAAGTCGCCGGATTCTGGTTGCCGCTGTCGGCCTTGAGTCGCAGCGCCGAAGGAGTCTGGTCGGTACTGACAATCGTCAACGATTCCGCTGATAACTCTTCCACAACAAGAGTCGCCCGGAAACTGGTGGGCGTTAAACAATTGTTGGACGAGTTCGCGCTGGTCGATGGCAACCTGGCTTCGGGCGAACTGGTCGTTGCCAACGGTTTGCATCGAGTCGTACCGGGGCAACCGGTGACTGTGAACCAGTTACCATTTGACGGACCGAACCCATTGAACTCGGGAGCACCCCGGTGATCACTGGTTACCTGCATCGAAACCCTCGCATCGTCTGGTTGCTGCTGGCCACGATTGTGATCGCCGGATTGTCATCCTATTTCGTGATTCCTCGTCTGGAAGATCCGGTGCTTGGTCAGCGAGTCGCCGTGGTTACGACCACTTATCCAGGCGCTGACCCTGCCAAACTCGATTCCACGGTATCCAATCCGATCGAGTCCTGGCTCAAGGAATTTCCTGAGATCAAACAGGTCCGCTCGAATACTCGCACCAATATTTCCAACGTTGTGATTGAGCTACATGATCAAGTCAACGATGCAGAATCGGTGTGGTCGTCCATCGAAAACAAGTTGAGCGCCAACGCAGGTCAGTTACCGGCAGGCTGCAATGATCCCGATCTGGACGTGTTTCCCCTGAAGGCCTTTGCGGCGATTCTGGCAATCGTTCCGAAATCAGAGATCGAGCTTGATCCTTTTCAACATCGACGTCTGGCCAGAGAACTTCGGGCTCGATTGCTCAACTTGTCCAGCACCGAGTCGGTTGAAATATTTGGCGATCCGGGCGAGCAGATTTCGATCGAAGTGGATCCTGCGGTCTTGTCATCGACTGGACTGACCGTCGGTCGTATCGCGCAGCAGATTGAAGACAGCGAACTGGTTCCGGCTGGCGACAGCGAACTAGCGGGTATGCAGTTGATCATCGACATTCAGGAAGAAGCAGACTTGATCCAGCGACTGGGCCAGGTGTTCATTACCTATCGGCCCGATGAAGAACCAACTCGCCTGTCAGAAATTGCCACGATCGTTCGCCGCACTCGGCAACCTCAAACCAGCCAGGCGCTGGTCGACGGGCGCAAGTCGCTGGTGTTGGGGATCATGGCCAGCAGTGACTCTCGAATTGACTTGTGGACGCAACAGCTTCAGCAGGTGACGAGTCAATTTAAACAGGACTTCCCCGGCAGCTTTTCGGTAGAGCCTTTGTTTCTGCAGAGCTCGCAAATCGATCAGCGGATGAACGGTCTGCTGCAGAATCTGGCAATCAGTACCCTGGCTGTGGTGTTGCTGGTGTTTCTGTTGATGGGCTGGCGCTGCATGATTGTGGTGGCAATTTCGTTGCCGTTGTCAGCGCTGTTGGTACTCTGCGGATTGCGGATGTTGTCGATTCCCATTCATCAAATGTCGGTGACCGGGTTGATCGTGGCACTTGGACTATTGATCGACAATGCGATCGTGATGGTGGAAGAAGTGCGGTCGCGAATTTTCAAGGGCTTGAAACCATTACAGGCGATGACCGAAGCGATCCGCCATCTGGGAATGCCCTTGTTTGGCTCCACGCTAACCACGATTCTGGCATTCCTGCCGATCGCGACGCTGCCGGGTCCGGCCGGTGAGTTCGTGGGCTCGATTGCCGTCAGTGTGATTCTGGCAATTGGCGCATCGTTTTTGTTGGCGATTACCTTGTTGCCGCCGATGGTGATCATGCTGGGCGTCAATGAAAACCGCACCGGCTTGCTGGATTATGGAATACGGTTCAAGCCACTGGAGAGCCTTTATCGCTTGTCGTTAAAGGCTACCTTCAAGGTTCCTTTGCTGGGAATCCTGTTGGGAGCGGCGCTGCCAGTGATCGGATTTTATTTCGCGCAAGGGCTGCCGCGACAGTTTTTTCCGGCAACTGACCGCAACCAATTGCAGATCGAATTGGAGATGCCGGCATCCAGTAGGCTGGGCTCGGTTCGCGAGTCTGTAGATATCGTGAACGAAATTGTGGCGGCCGATGCACAAGTCCGTCGTCAATGTTGGTTCCTGGGCCATAGCGCACCTACATTTTATTACAACGTGGTTCCGCGGCGCCGAGGAACTCCTTCCTATGCGCAGGCGTTTGTTGATTTTTCCGGGCAAGCCGACGCTGATCAATTGGCCAATCGTTTACAAAAACAGATTGATGCGCAAGTCCTGGGTGCGCGAGTGATTGTCAGAAAGCTGGAGCAAGGCCCTCCCTTTGACGCGCCACTGGAAATCCGGGTGTTGGGCAACGACATTCAGATGCTGGAAAAGCTGGGTACCGAGCTTCGTCAGATTCTGTCGACGACCAATTCTGTCACGCATACTCGAGCGGATCTGGAAGACACGGTGCGCAAAATGGATCTGGATCTGGATCCGGCCGCTTCTCGTGATGCGAAGCTCTCGCCGCAGGACGTTTCCAAATTTCTGTTTGCGGCCGTTAATGGCGCTCCGGCTGGAACTCTGTTTGACTCGGGCCAGGAATTACCGATTCATGTACGAGTTGATTATGGCGAGCGTTCCAAAATGGAATTGCTTTCGGCGCTGCAGGTTAGCACGGGTCGGCCAGTTTCACATTCAGCCAACCAGTCGGCTAGCGGCTCGCCACCGACTGAACCTCCGCCAAGTCCGACTTTGGGAAGCCTGGGTGAGTTCGGATTGAATGCCGAAGTGGCCGCCGTGTTGCGACTGGATGGCCGGCTTGTCAACGAAGTTAAGGCCTATACGAAAAGTGGTGTGCTGCCATCGGTGGTGTTGGATGAATTCAAGTCCCGATTGGGTGAGTCCGATTTTGTTTTGCCGGACGGTTATCGGATTGAGTATGGTGGCGAGTCTGAAAAGCGGGATGAAGCCGTTTCGACTTTGATTGCCAATGCGGTCGTGTTGTTCGCGCTGATGCTGCTGACTCTGGTCGCCGTGTTGGGTTCGTTTCGAGGCGCGCTGACGATTGCTGCAGTCGGCGGGTTGGCGATCGGATTGGGACCCTTGGCACTCTACTGTTTTGGATTCCCGTTTGGTTTCATGGCGATCGTCGGCACCATGGGTTTAGTTGGTGTGGCGATCAACGATTCGATTGTGGTGTTGGCTGCGATTAGAGCGAATCGAAAAGAAGCCGCTGAAAACGGCGCAGCAGCTCGAGAACTTTCAGAAGTCGTGTTCGGGTGCACTCGCCATATCATTGCCACAACATTGACAACGATGATTGGCTTTTTGCCGTTGATCTTGGATGGCGGACGATTTTGGCCGCCTCTGGCGATCGTAATTTCCGCCGGGGTCGGCGGGGCTACTTTGCTGGCACTCTACTTCGTGCCATCTTTATACTTGGTTTTGTTCGGTAACTCTCGGTCCGCGACCGGCGATAACACGTAACATCGACCGATCTTTCAGGCCCTTGCTTGAGTCGAGCAAAAATTGAGTTTAGGCTGGCTGTTTCGAGCCTTGGTTTGGCGAACGATTGCTGGCCAGTAAAGGCTTGAGCTGCTGTGTATGATTCGCCTTTGGATTTTAAGTTGGAGCTATCCATGTCTCATCGCCATAAATTGATTTTCTGTTTTTCGAGTCTGTTCGTTGCTTTGGTTCTGATCCTGCCCGCCGGTAATGTCGCTGCCCAGGATTTTGACGCGATCGAAAAACGTCTGGCCAAGGCCGTCACCAAGGGCGAACTTAGTTTGGATCAAGCTGCTGCGATGATGGAAGTGTTGCACGAGCATGCCGAGTGGGATGAAGAAGACGAAGATTTTGAACGTGACTATTCACCAGACTCCGAGCACTTCCGTCGCTATGACAACGACGAAGATCACGATGATGAATACCAAGAGCGACGAAACGAATGGCGCGGTGAGTGGAATCAAGATGACAAAGAGTCAAAGCTTCGCCAAGTCGAGCAGCTTGAGCGCCGCATCAAGGCTGGTGTCGAATCCGGGCGAATTACCGAGGAACAAGGTCGTGAACGGATGGAAGGGTTGAAGCAGCGCCTTTGGGCTGGCGAGGACAAACAAGGAAGCGAAGGCGACGAAAGACGCATTCAATATGGACAGGCTGAAGAGCGAGTAAAAATTGCAATCGAGTCTGGCAGAATTACTCGCGAAGAAGGCGAAGAACGATTGAAGGCTTATGCACAGCAGCTTTGGCCTGAAAAGTCAGAAGACGAAGAAATGCGCGCTCAATATCAAAAGACTGAAGAGCGAGTAAAAATTGCAGTTGAGTCTGGCAGGATTACTCGCGAGCAAGGCGAAGAACGATTGAAGGCTTATGCACAGCAGCTTTGGCCGGATAAATTCAGGCAGGACCGTAGGCGCGATGACAATCCAGAATCAAATTTCCGTGACATGAGTCAGCGCGAAGAAGATTTGAGTGAAGTAGGCAGGCGGCTTTCTGAAAGGGTTCAAAACGGCGAGGTTACTCGTGAAGAGGCGCGCGAAAAGTTTGAAGAATTGCGTCGACGATACGAAGAAAATCGCGAATCCGGCGCGAGAGATGAAGGTCAGGAATGGCGGGTACGCGGCCAGGCTGAAACCGAAGAAACCGAGGAACGTCAACGCGATGCGAATCGACAACGAATGGAAATGATCGAAGAGCGTATCGAAGCTGCTGTCGAATCAGGACGCATGACCAGGGAACAAGCTAAGGAAATTTACGATCGCCTCAAAGATCAATTGGACAGCGACGACGATGGTGAACAAGACGACCGTTGAAATTCGTAACTCCAAACTTGGCGAGAGGCTTGTGATGAAGATCGGGTTGGTGGCCGCTAATTTTTGTTGTTAGGCACATCAACGTTTACGCCGGGTGCTTCAACGCTGACCCCTTCGTCTTCGTTGACTTTGACATCCACTCCAGGTGCTTCCACGGAAACTCCGCTGTCTTCGCCAACTTCCACGTCAATACCGGGAGCCTGTACAGCAACTCCTTCGTTTTCGTCGACAGAAATATCGATTCCCGGCCCCCGTACTTCCACACCTTCATCAGTGACGGATACGTTGCAACCCAACAACAATGCAGCGCTAACAAGGCATGCCAATAAATATTTGCTGAAAACCATCAAGTTCATCCATTTCAAATCGTGTAGTTTTGCGTTCATTCTAGTCTGGATGTTGAATCTTTGGAATATTCTGCGTTGAATCGCAAAATTTGAAGCTAAATCCGAAACCATACAGGCTCGCAGCACCAGCAAGCTTGAAAAAGATGATGAAACTGACGGTAATCGTTAGTAGAGCTTGGGTCGCACAGCGAGGCAGGGGCAAATTGGGTTGGCATGTGGAAGTTTGTCCACTAAATATGCTTGCGCGGGCTTGACGCGTATTTGCAAATCGGCATAAATGAATGCGTCCTTAGGTCGAGGACCAAAGAGATGGACTCTTATCACTCGGCAATGGCATGATGTCATTGCTCGCGACAATTCGAACAAGCAAATATTGTTGCGAATGCGTTGTTGCAAATACGTTGCTGCAAATACGTTGCTGCGAACGCGTTGTTGCGAAGACTGGTATGTCGATGAAGCTGCAGTAGACCTGTTGGATTCATTGGCTGAAGGAAAAAGGAATCCGTTATGTTGGTACTTTCTCGCCGCGAAAATGAAAAGGTCCTGTTCCCTTCGTTGGGAATTTCTGTCGAAGTCATTAAGACTCATTCTCGCAAGGTCCAGTTGGGTATCGATGCGCCCCGTGAAATTCGAGTCATCCGGGAAGAGTTGTCCGAATCCACTGAGCCAGTTGGTTTGTCCAGGCACGGCGTTGAATTAAAGGGCGGTGAATTGAACGGCGGTGCCAATCATCAAATCGATTTTGACGCCACTCAGGCTCGGTCGATTCGACGTGATTTGGATGACGCCAGTTGTGCGATTGTTTCTGCGCAAAGCAAGTTGCATATGGGGATGGTTGAACAAGCCGACATTGTACTTGAGCAGGCGCTATCGATTCTGCAGGATTTGGAATCGCGATTTGCAGAGCAGCCGGCCGCTGTTGCCCAGGTTCGAGAGTCGGCAGCCGGCTATCACGTTGGCTCGTCGCCCGGCGATCATGTTGACTCGTCCGCAACTTCTTCCCGAGTCAGTTTGGACTCGTTGGTTGACGGTTTTATAGAGTCGATCAAGCAATAGAGATTTCTCTGATTGCTGGCTCTTGTGCCAAGGGCCATTAAAAAAGCCCCGCCTTAAAGACGGGGCTGTACTGCGAAGTTACAACTGGCGGTTTGCCAATTGACGGGTTTGCCGGACGGACTGTTTGACGAATTACTTGACCAATCGATCCATGATTCGTTTGGCCGCGTCTTTGCCGCCCCAGCCGAATGCAATTGCGGTGCAATCGGATTCCAGTATCGACGGGGATTCGGGCTTCAATGCCGAGTTTTCTTGAAATTCAGGTGCTCGAGTTCCCGGCTGGACAGCTATTAAAATAGGCTGAATAGCGGGCAAATACCGTCCATTTAGTGGTTGCTGCACTGTTTATGTTCAAAATAGACCCTGCGAATCAAGCAGAAGCAAAATCTACAAAACGAAAATAACTCAGTGCAATGAATTGCCACAATTTAGTTTTTTTGAATAACACGCCGATCTGAAGTGCGACTTTGTTCATGACTATGTCAGTAGACCAAGCCAAAAACCTGGAAGATCACGAGCTGGTGAAGCTTGCCAAGCAGGCTGCCGGTGCGCCTGGATCTCGAGAAGCGATTTCAGCACTGGTGTTACGCTATCAGCGCGACGTTCGTTGGATGATCGGTCGTTATTTCAACGACTCGGCCACCATCGATGATATTGCACAGGAAGTATTCTGTGATGCGATAACCGGGATCAGTCGGCTCAAACAGGATAAGCACTTCAAAGCCTGGCTGCTGAAGATTACTCGCAACAAAACCATTTCGCATTTGCGGAAAGTTGCGTCACGACGAAAGCTGCAATCGAAGCTGGAAACCATGTTTGTTGAAAACCGCCAGACTGATTTGTTAAACACGGTTTCGGCCACTGAAGAACATGCTCTGGTTCGCAAGTTCCTTGCGGAGTGTCTTTCGCAACTTTCGCCTCGCAACCAGTCAGTCATCAGAAAGTTTTACTTCGATGGCGACACTTCGCAACAAATCGCCAACGAAAATCAGGTCAAAGACAACGTAGTGCGAGCCATGTTGTTTCGGATACGCAAACTCCTGAGAACCTGCCTCAACAAAAAACTGGCAACGGGAGAAGCAACTTGAACGAACCCCAACCACCATTGGATGTCTGGCTGAAGTTCCTGGAGTATCGCCACGACTTTGCCAACCAGCAAAGCCGTGTATCCCGGCAACGTCTCAATGCGGCTGGTAAGCAATTCGAATTGCGACACCTGCAAAGTGATGCCGATGATGAAAGCCAAGTTACCACAGATGAATTGCTGACAGATGAAGTCGTTGACTCGATCGTCCGCGAAATGGCTCGACTGGAAACCGATGAAAATGAGTTTCTGAAAGCCTGCTTGAATCGGATTGACCAGCGGCAGGAGTCTCAAGCGACCTCGCAAGATTCGGTTGGCGAATCGACTCTGGCCCCTCCCGTACAACCGGCGCAGCAATATGAGCCAACGCAGCAATACGATACAGCGCAGCAATATGATACAGCGCAGCCCCCGATTATTTCGCGTCCGCAACAGTCAGCGGGGCGAGCCTGGTTGGCTGTGGCGGCGATGGCAACGCTGATCGCAGTGGCAGGCTTTTTTCTCGGCTGGCAGGCTTCGACAATCCGCAATGGAATGTTTGATCAGAATGTCGCAGGTTCGGATTCATCATCAGAAACAGCGGTTGAAAACCGGCAGTCCGGCGATATGGTGCGCAATGAAATTGCGAGACCGGACGACGAAGTCGAAAACCCATTCGTTCCATTCCAGAGATCGGATGAAGATTTACCCAGTCAGCGAATTGCAGATTCCAGCGATGCTTCGGATCAGCCGGAAGTGGCTCTGAACCAAGGCGATGTTTCGGAAGAACCGCGCCAAGCCACGGTCAATCAAGCTGAGGATTATGGATTTGGCAGGCTCAGATTGTCAGATGACGCCAGCTATGAATTCAAAAACATAGAACAGTCTGTCGAGTTAACGCTAAACGAAGGTTCCGCGAATATTGATTTTCAAAGTGGCCCCCAGTTGGAGATGCTGGCGCCCTCGGTGTTGAGAGTTCGATCCGTTGAGCAGGTCGAATTTGTGTCGGGCAAAATGAAATTGTCGGCGAATCAGAGATCGGATTCAAATTTCTCTATGCAAGTCGGCGACCTGTTGGTCGAACCGGTTGCGCGGGCCAGCTTCTTTGTCGCTGACTTGAATCCCGGCGTTACCAGAAGGTCGACCGATTATTCGACGACTGACAAAACGCTGGTGGTGGAGTCCGGTTCGGTGCGAGTACAAAATTGGCGTGCAAACGATGAGTGGCCGGGTTTGGAGTTGAGCGAATCAGGATTTGATCAATTGCGGATCAGTGAGCGCGTTTTCGATGAGTTGAGTCCAGACGATGAGCGGAATGTAATTGGCTCGATCGTGGTCCGTAGTTCCGGCGAAGTATCGAACGAGTCTCTTGCCTGGGTGCGCTATAACGATCGAGTGATCCCGTTGGAACGAGTTGATCTGATGGAGTCGCTGGTTCAGGACATGACTCGGCGCCTGGTCATTTCTCCTGATGAATTCGCAGTCAGTTGGAATCAGTTTGCCGATTCATTTGCTGAAGGTGCAATGCAGGGAAAATTGATTGTCGACGGCGAAGAGATCGAGATCGACAGTGTTGACTTGCTGGACACACCCGGGATTCTGGCTCAGTTTCGAGATCCAATTGACGGAGACAATCAGACTGAAGTCGATGACCGCGACGTTAGTGGCAAGCTGATCATCAACGGACGGGAGTTTCGATTTCAAAGTGTTGAAGAGCTGGAGAGTGCTCGCCAACAGATCATGGGGCAGGTGGGTGGTTTCGGATTTCGACCCTCGTTTGAAAAACAAAAAGACCGGGATCCGTTCAACAACATGCAGCAGGAATTCCAGCGACAATTCGAACAGTTTCAAGAAAATTTCAATCAATCATTTACACCCGGGAGACGAAGATGAAAACCGCAGCAAGTTTTGCTTGGTCGATATCGTCGATGGCGATTCTTTCTCTAGCCGTGATTTTCGTGATGGCTCCGGCTGCATTGTCGGCTCAAGAATTACGATCTTATGAACCAAGGCGATGGCAGGATTCGCAGAAAAATTACGCTGTTGAGGCCAGATTGCTTGAGTACGATCGCCCAAATCGGATGGTCATCTTGCAGCGAACGGACGATGCCATTATTCAAGTTCCGATTGATAAGCTGCGCTACGTTGATAAACGATACGTCTTACGCAATGAAGTTGAATCTCGGGAAGTTGAATCTCGGGAAGTTGAATCTAAAGAGGTCGAATCCGGGGAAGTCGAAAAAGATCTGACAGATCAAGGTGCTTCGGCAGAAGAACAACAAACAGGCGGGCTGCTGGAAAACGAAATTGTCGACCGAGCAGCAGATCTAAAGCGGCGAGACATAGACTTGGTCGAGCTTTATGGTGTGAATTGGGTGCGCGATTTTGACGACGCGTCAACGTTGGCGGGCGGCAGCACGAAAAGTACTGATGACGACAAGCCGATCATCTGGTTCCGGGTACTGGGAGACCTGGAAGGGTTCATGTGAAGTGCGGGCCATACCATGAGAGCCGTGACGTTCTCGACGCCCAAAGTTAACAAAGCCATGAACGAACACTTCGTCAACACATTTTCCAACACCGAAGGTGACCCGACAGCCGGCCAGTCCATCCGTCATTCGCCAGACGAACAAGCGGGAACCTGTACTCGTGGAAACGGTCAACAGAACGTGCAGACCATTTTCATGACGCCGGATGAGGAGATTTTGCATACGGTAACCGGGTACATCGATGCCGACGAATTGCTCAATGAAATGGACTTTGCTCTGCGTCTGTTTAATGCTCAATCGGAGTCCAGTGAACCGCAAATGATGGTCAGTAACGCGCATCGAGAGCGAATGTTGGATGCTGGTTTCTCTGAAGATGAAGTCGAAAACCGGTCACCCTTTTCAGGTGTGGAAGTGACGATGCGACTGCCGACATTCGGTGAGGTCAACGGATCAGGAAGCCGCGAAACCGGTCAAAGTTCCACTCCGTTCTCGGGATTTACTCGACGAGCATTTTTGACGGACAACAAGTTCTCGATGAACTATCCGCTGATCAGCCGGAGCGAATTTGAGCAGGATCCCGGCCTGATGGTGGGTAACGGGACTTCGTTTTTCAGTAGCTCGTCCAATAGCAGCGGCATGCCTGGAAGCATGGGGATTCGCATGGGCGATCAAAAGCAACTTCCGATGCAATTTCCTATGCAACACAGCGGACAAGCTTTGCAGCGCCTGCAATCGCTGCAAAGAAATCGTCGCTGATCTCAACTGCGCAAATACTGGTGCCACCGATTGAAGAAGCGGTGGCACCGTTTGTTTGATTCAAGGCAAAGACGCAGACTATTTCTGAAACAGAAGTTCTATTGGCCGGTGGTTGCTGGAGCTGTCGCTGTCAGGAAAATCGCGATCACTTCCGAGTACTCGGCAAGTCGCTGGCCATTTTTTTGCACCGAATGCCACAAAACCGAAATCGGTCAGGCAATCGGGCGAATCATCAGCACCATCACCATCTTCGTCGATCCACTGCGTGTCGCCGAATTTCAGGGGGCGAACCCATCGCATATTCGCTCCAGTGACCAGCGAGTCCATGGTCTCGTTAGCTGCTTCGGTCGCAAAATTGTAGCCGAAGTTGAATGTGCCAAGGGCAACGACCGGTGCCGATTTGTCTTTGATCCACGAGGTCAATTTGTCTGTTTGCTGCTTGACCAAAGCGGCATCATCTTCAAAGTGGTTCAGCACCATGAAGAACTCGGTATCATCCGAGCGTTCCCGGAAATGGCAAACGATTGAGTGGCGGACCGTTTCAGCGTCCAGTGCGTCACCTGCAAACTCGATGGTTGTTTTGGCGACCAGGTAGAGTCGTTTCGGATCATAGAAAATCACCAGGTGATCATCGGGCGCTTCGCGGTTGACGCCTGTCTTGCCTTCGATTGTGTCGTACCCTTCGAATTCTTTGCGAACCCGTTCTTTGTAGGTGGTGATTTTGTCGACTTCGCTGAGTGCGATAATGTGGTACTTGCCAAGATCGGTTAAATCGCGAGCCGCTCTTTCGGGATCGTTGCCGCCACTTTCGACATTCCAGTAGACGATCGAGAGATTCTGGCCGTCGCGACGAAGTTTGGGCATTTCTTCCGGCTCATCGCTGCCCTTTTCCCGGGGATCGTCGACCGCCACGGGGTTTCCGGAGTCGGCATCGGCGGAATCACCGGAGTCGGCCGAATCGCCGCCGCTGCAACCGATCAGGATCAACGTACAGAGCAAGGAAAAACAAGAAAACAAAGTTGCGTGTTGGCGTTGATTTATCAACAGTTTCATTAGATACCCCGAAGCAATTTCAGCGTCTGCAGTGGACAGCGCTTGTCAAATTCGAAAACACAAGACGATAATTATGGCTCAAGTTAACAGTCACTCGAAGGGTATGCAAACCAATGACAACGATCGCCAACAATCAGTCGCTCACCACTCGACAAGGGAACGTGGTTCCGGCCCTTGGTCTGGGTACCTGGAAAATGGCCGATGGCTCTGCGTATCCGGCTGTAAAATCGGCGATCGAAATGGGTTATCGTCACATCGACTGTGCCTGGATCTATGGCAACCAGGAAGCTGTCGGCAAAGCAATCAACCAGTCGATCCAGTCCCAGCAGTGCTCGCGCGATGAGCTGTGGATCACATCAAAATTGTGGAATGATCGCCATCGACCGGAACACGTTGTGCCCGCGATCAAGGAAACTCTGCAGCAACTTGGGCTCGAGCGACTTGATCTGTACTTGATGCATTGGCCAATCGCGCAAAGAGAGGGTGTGGCGGTGCCCGAATCAGCAGATGACTTCCTGAGTTTGGACGAAGTTCCGCTGGTGGAGACCTGGCAAGCTTTGCAGGAGTGTCAGCAGCAAGGCTTGACCCGTGAAATTGGAGTTTCAAATTTCAGTATCAAGAAACTTCAGCAGGTTCTGGAGAATTGCTCGATTCCGCCCGCCGCAAACCAGGTCGAGTCGCATCCTTTGCTGCCACAAAATGATTTGGTCAATTTTTGCAAAGAGAATCAGATTTTATACACAGCTTACTCGCCGCTTGGTTCACCAGACCGGCCAGATCGCTCGAGGCAAGAGTCAGATCCGGTGCTTTTGGAAAACGAAGTGATTAACCAGATCGCCGGTCAGCATGACGCGACTGCCGCGCAAGTGACGTTGGCCTGGGCAGTTCAGCGCGGCACAATTGCCATCCCGAAATCCTGTACACCCGAAAATCAAAAACAGAACTTGTTGTCTCAGCAGATCGAGTTGAGCAGCGAAGACATGCAGGCGATCAATGATCTCGATCAGCACTATCGGTTGCTGGGTGGTCAATTCTGGGCCAGCTTTAACGCTGGTTATACCTTGAGCAATTTGTGGGATGAATAAGCCTTGTCCAGCGATCTCACCATCCGTTTGCTTGAGCAAGCCGAAGTGAATTCGGCATTCGAATTATTGCAGGCAACTGGTCAATGGCTGGCGTCGATGGGCAAGCGGCAAAGGATTGCCAACACGCCGCTGAGTTCCCTGCAGACTTGGCAAAGTCTGGGTCAACTCTATGGCGTGTTCGTTGACAGCGAACCTGCCGGAATTTTCGCGCTGACTGTCGAGCAATTTCAAGATTGGCTGGATTTCCAGCACCTGGGTGAAGCAACCTGGCTGCGAGCTTTGGCAACTCATCCTCAGTATCGAGGAATGGATATCGGCTCAACCGCTATTCGGTACTCGCTGAAAATATTAGGAACCGATAGCCCTTTATATCTCGACTGCGTTGCCGGATTTTTACCTCAGTACTATGCTCGGCACGGGTTCGAAAAACTGGCAACGCAGGATCGTGAATATACCAACGATGGCCGGTATCGTATTGTGTTAATGAAACACTCCAACACGATCTGATGCCGACTGGAAGCCGGCATGAGCGACAGCCAATTCTAACGCCGACGACGGCCGGCAATCACTAACCCCAGCATTGGCAATCCGACCAAAACTCCGGTGGCTGGCTCGGGAATCGCTGATACCTGGAAATCGAACCGATAGTCAACAGTATTCGGGCCCAGTTGTTGTAGGTAAACGGTGTATTCGCCCGGACCCAATGGTCCAGTGAACCCTGTACCAATGCCGCTTGAACCAATGTCGTCGAGCAAATTAACTCCGACATTTTCGCCAAACAGCAGGCCACCGATAAACTGGGACTGATCGGGGTTGTCGCTCAACTGATCCGCATCAAAAGGAAATGTGTTGGAGTCATTCAATCCCACAAATGCCACATCGTCGTCGGATACAAATTCATCAAGTACGATTGCTGTTAATTGTGTTCCAGACAAAACATCAAAGGTAAACACGTCGACATTGGGATTCGCCCCTCGTGCATCAACGACTGTACCGCTAATCATACTGGTTCCGATGCCAAAGACATTTAAATCGGTAGGATTTAAATTGTCCCCAGACAACTCGCCATCAACCGTTTCATCGTAGATAACCTGGGCGCTCAATTGCGATTCAAAACGGTCGGTCGAAAAGCAGAAACAAACGACGGCAAGCAGAAATATTCGAGAGACAACTCGGGTGGGAAAGCTCAGCGTAAAATTCATGGCAAAATAATTTCCAATTGCAAAATCTCAGGTGATTGCTCGCGACCGCGAGTGAAAAACGATAATTCAACTTTAGATTGAAAACCAGACTCAAGGACCACGATTCGCTATTTGACAAGCCAGAATGTTACTAATTGCACAATCCGATCTGCAGCCGTGATTACAAAAATGAACATGACCACCACATTTGGCCGTTGGTGTAAGTGATTCCACAGGTTTTCCAGGGAGTTGCATGTCATCAGCAATGTTGCGAGTATGGCTACTCGACCGGGTTTTGTATTGGTTTCGTGCATCTGAATAGGCGAGCTCAACAATACAGTACGAGCGTTTTTTCGTTTAATATATGCTCGAGAGAACCACGATTTTGAATTTTTAAAAGTTGAAAGAAAACTATGCGAGTGATTATTTGTTGTGCCGCGTTATTCCTGTTTTCGTTCGTGCAACTTGCGGTTGGACAGGACAGCGATTTTGAGACGATCAAGTTTGACTCGGCGGACGGTGTCCAGATTACAGCTGACTTGTATATGCCACACGACGATCAGTCTCCCTTTGTTGTATTGTGTCATCAGGCTGGCTGGTCTCGCGGCGAGTATCGTGAGATTGCGCCCAAGCTGAACGAGTTGGGTTTTAATTGTCTGGCGATTGATCAGCGATCGGGCAAAGCCATCAATGATGTGAAGAACGAGACGATGGCTGCCGCCAGCGATGCCGGCAAAGGAACTGAGTATGCTGACGCCGAGCAGGATATTGTGGCGGCACTGAAGTATGCTCGAGAAAATTATGCCAAGGGCAATTTGCTGGTTTGGGGAAGTTCCTACAGCGCGGCACTCGTAATCCGCGTGACGGGCGAAAATTCTGATCTGGTCAACGGAGCGCTTTCGTTTGCACCTGGCGAGTATTTCGGTCGAGCCGGCAAACCCGCGGACTGGATCGCGACCTCTGCCAAAAAAATCGAAGTGCCAGTGTTTATTACATCAGCCAAAAACGAGTATCGAAACTGGTCCTCGATTTACGATGCAATCGAAGTCGAAGGCAAGCAAAAATTCTTACCCCAGACCGCCGGCAATCACGGCTCGCGAGCTTTGTGGGAAAAATTTGACGACAGTGGTGATTACTGGGCAGCTGTAGAAGCGTTTTTGCAACCGTACCTGGAACGTTAAACGGACACCTGGAAGATCGCCGATCATTGCAACTGGCAAACGCAATATTGGACTGATTTGTCGCCCTCGCTATGAGCATTCAATCTTTCAGGGAAGATTGAAAGGCTATTGAAAATCAACGACCAGCGGAATCATTCCGTTGGTCGTTTTTTCATTTACCGGCCGAGTCGCGCAGTTGCGATTCCGACATGCAGCAGTTTTCTTCGATTAAGATCCGGCATTTTACGGTCCATGTTCTGTTCAATTAACTTGGTGCAGGATCAAATGCTGAGCTAACGAATTTCAAATTCGACCAATTCAGACTGGTGGATGATGAGGTCTTCGCTGGCGTCAATTGAGCCCAGTGGATAGGTGTTATGAAATTGCACACGCAGTGAATATTTACCGGCGTCCAGTGCTTCGATGTAATCTGCAATTTTCAACGAACTGGAGAAGCCACCGCCTGCGGAGATCAGAATGGGCCGAACCATTTGACCTGCGCCTTCAACTGGTTTGGTTTCCAAACTGTCGCCAGCTTCGTTCATGACCAACAATTTCCAGCGGGAAGGCCAGGGTCGTTCGCTGGGTCGCGTTTCAAAGATACCAAACGATTTGTACTGGGAGTCCACGTTGTTAATTTCGACTTGAAACTCGGGCAGTGCTTCCGAACTCCATTCGTATTCATCCAGTCCTTTGATCGTCAGTTGAATTGGATCGGATTCGCCTTGGACCCTTCGCAAAGTCGTTACGATTTTCAACAGGAAATATTCACCCGGCATTCCGTGCTCGGGATCCTGACCGTCTGAGGGGTATTTTGACTCACTCATGATTTTGATTTGAGCTGCCAGGCAAGATTCCCAATCGAGCTGTGACTCTTCGGATTCGCTACGTTTAAGAATTTCAGAACAGCACTTTTCAATGTTGAAAGACTGGTTCTGTGCGTCAGCCACAAACTCACCCAGCTTGGCCTTCAGTTCCCTTTCGGTAAGTTCGGCGAATTTGCCATCTGCGGAATCTTCCTGTGCGAAGACTGCCAGTGGCTGCAAAGTCGCACATAGAAAACAGGTCACAAGAATTGTTTGGAATATTGCATTGATCATGTTTGTCGACTCCAGTCGGATTGTAAATTCAATTCGAGCCCGGTTTTGCCTCTGATTGTAACGCTGGATTAGTGGAAATTGTTACCGAAATTCGGTTCAATCCAGAATCTGGCAACACGAGCTTGATCAGGCCGATTAAACTGATCCAATAGCGTTCTGCAATCGGAGAAAACCGCACCTTAGACTTCCAAGACGAGAGTAGATTTGATGAAGCTGAACTTCTGCTTAACTTTACTGGCCGGCCTGCTGTTTCAATTTTCATTCATGGGCGGGCAATCGCTGTCAGCCCAGGATGAGTCGGTTTTAGATCAACTTAAAGCCACGATGTCCTATCGCAGCATTGGACCCTTTCGAGGCGGTCGAAGTGCAGCATGCACGGGCGTGATCGGGAAACCGATGGAAGCTTACTTTGGTGCTGCTGGCGGTGGTGTTTGGAAAACCGAAGACGGCGGTTCATCATGGTTCAATATCTCCGATGGTTTTTTTGGAAACTCGATCGGAGCTGTCGCCGTAGCGGATAGCGATCCCAACACCATTTATGTCGGTGGCGGCGAAGTCACTGTGCGAGGAAACGTGTCGCACGGTGATGGAGTGTGGAAGTCGATCGATGGCGGCAAGAACTGGAAACACATCGGGCTGGCCGATACGCAAACAATTCCGCGGATCCGAATTCACCCAACCGACCCGGACCTGGTTTACGTCGCCGCACTGGGTCATCTGTATGGCCCCAATCAACAGCGAGGAGTTTTTCGCAGTAAAGATGGTGGCGAAAACTGGGAACAGATTCTGTTTGTCAGCGATGAAGCCGGCGCGGTAGATTTGGTGATTGACCCGAATAATACTCGAGTCCTCTATGCTTCAACCTGGAAAGTGAAACGTACACCTTATTCACTGGAGTCCGGTGGTGAGGGAAGCGGTTTATGGAAAAGCGAAGATGGTGGCGATACCTGGACGGATATCACCGGCAATCGAGGTTTGCCCGGGGGCACGATTGGCATCATTGGGATTGCCGTGTCGCCCGTCGATTCGAATCGCTTGTGGGCGCAAGTCGAAGCAGACAAAGGCGGATTGTTTCGCAGTAACAATGCGGGTGAAAGCTGGACTCGAGTCAACGACGAACGAAAACTACGTCAACGAGCCTGGTACTACACTCGAGTTTACGCTGGTCCCGACAACATCGACGAAGTGTATGTCTTGAACGTCGGGTTCTGGCGATCCAAAGATGGTGGCCGGACTTTTGGTGCCATGCGAACACCGCACGGTGACCATCATGACTTGTGGATCAACCCTGACGACGCCAATCATCTGGTGATTGCCGACGATGGTGGCGGGCAAATCTCCTATGACCGTGGCGAGAACTTTTCGACTTACTTGAACCAACCTACCGCTCAGTTTTATCGAGTCACGACCGACAATCATTTTCCTTACCGGATCTACGGTGCGCAGCAGGATAACTCGACAGTCCGTATCAAGAGTCGCAGCGACGGATTCTCAATCGGCGAGCGGGACTGGGAGTCAACCGCCGGTGGCGAGAGTGGTCACATCGCCCCGCATCCGGAAAATCCTGACATTGTTTATGGTGGTTCCTATGGTGGCTATCTGACTCGCAGAAATCATGCGACTGGGGAAACTCGCAACGTTCACATTTGGCCTGACAACCCGATGGGTCATGGCGCTGAAGATCTCAAGTTTCGTTTTCAGTGGAATTTCCCGATCCACTTTTCTCCCCACAGTCCGGATCGACTCTACGCGGCTGCAAACGTGTTGTTCGTGACTGAAGATGAAGGCCAATCCTGGAAGCAGATCAGTCCGGATTTGACTCGCAACGATCGCAGGAAGCTGGTTTCTTCCGGTGGTCCGATTACCAAGGACAACACCGGCGTTGAATATTACTGCACGATTTTTGCCTTTGCCGAGTCAACCCATGAAGCTGGAGTGTTGTGGTGCGGCAGCGATGACGGCTTGATCCATGTCTCACGCGACGGTGGAGAAAACTGGAACAACGTGACTCCTGCTGGCATGCCGGAGTGGGCGCAGGTCAATAGTATTGAGATCAATCCGCATGAGCCAGGTGGTTTGTATGCTGCGGCGACTCGTTACAAATCCGATGACTTCAAGCCTTACTTGTTCAAGACCACTGACTACGGCGAAACCTGGACGGAAATCAACAATGGTATTGATCGCAAACATTTTACTCGCGTGATTCGAGCCGATCCGGTCCGCAAAGGGCTGTTGTTCGCTGGAACCGAACGCGGCATCTATATCAGTATGAACGATGGCAAAAGCTGGCAG
Source organism: uncultured Pirellulaceae bacterium (assembly GCA_964583205.1). Lineage (GTDB taxonomy): Bacteria > Planctomycetota > Planctomycetia > Pirellulales > Pirellulaceae > CALMEE01. The sequence goes on from CAZOXC010000002.1 coordinate 24,336, forward strand.
GACTTCAGTCTGGATCATCCAGAAGTTCCGATTACCGATCTGGCGATCAAGGAAAATGACTTGATCGTGGCAACTCAAGGTCGATCGTTTTATGTGCTGGATGATTTGACTCCCCTTCATCAATGGAATGAAAGTATTGTGAAAGCCGATGTGCACATGTTCCAACCTGCACCGACTATGCGGTTGCGGGGATTTGGATCTGGGCGAGCCAGTCGAACGGCCGGCGCCAATCCGACGGGCGGTGTTGGATTGACATTCTTTTTGAAGGAAATTCCTGACGGGTTAGTGACGCTGGATATCATGGACAGCAACGATCAGCTTGCTCAGCGTTTTTCGACGAAGCCGGATAGTGACAAGAAAGAACTTCGCCTGGAATTAAAAGAAGGTATCAACCAACTGAATTGGAATATGAGTTACCCCGGAGCCGAGACGTTTGAAGGAATGGTCTTATGGGGCGGTGGAACCGGAGGGCCTCGAGCGGTTCCTGGAAACTATCGCGGAGTAATGACGATCCAGGAAACTGGCGAATCAGGCGAGTCCGACGATTCAGCCGAAGGAACCGGTGAAGATTCGGAGAATTCTGAAGTGTCTTACTCGGTTGAATTTGAAATTCTCATAGACCCCCGAGCTTCCGCAACCGTTGAAGATTTACAGGAGCAATTTGACTTTTTGATTGAACTTCGCGACAAACTGAGCGAAACTCATCGATCGATTGCTCGAATTCGTGAAGCCAAGTCTCAAATAGCGACTCTGAAGGGTCGAATTTCTGGAGATGAAGCGTATTCCGAATTGGTACAACAATCCGATAAAATAATTAAAGCACTCAGCGAGATCGAAGAGGCTTTGTATCAAACCAAGCTACAGAGTTCTCAGGATCCGCTGAATTTCCCGATCCGATTGAACAATCGTTTGAGTGGAATCGTTGGTGTCGTTTCCTCGGGCGACAACCGACCCACGAAACAGGCCTATGAAGTGCGCGAAGAGATTAGCGGTTTGATCGACCAACAGTTAACCAAACTGAATTCGATCATTTCCGAGGACATTCAGCAATTTAACCAGGCAGTTCACGACGCCCAAGTACCCGCGATCATGTTGAAATCGGATGACCAGTAGGCAACGATTCCAAATCTGATTGTAAATCCCACAACCGGGATAAGTGAGTTGCGGCTTTAGCGAGTAAGCTACTATGCAACTTAATCTGATCAACCTTCTGGACTGGCTGGAGCAAACCGGCTGGGACAATGCCGATGAGG
>CAZOXC010000003.1:0-24194 GCA_964583205.1 uncultured Pirellulaceae bacterium
TCATAGTAGCCCAGTTTGGAAACGTCGCTGTTCAGCAACCAATACCACGAACCGGCGATGCCCAGGTTGGCGACTTCGATTCCCGATTGGAAATTCAGAAAGATCCAGAACAGGACAATCGGAATCAAAACTCCAGAAGCAACGATAGCGACTTGCCTGGCTACCGTTCGACAACTCTGCATTCGTTTAACAAGCTCGATGGTCAGGCTGATAAATATTGCAACCACAATCGCTATGAAGAACTCGGGCTTCGTCAGGAACGCCAATCCAATACAGATGCCGACTCCTAGACAATCGAACCAGCGTCTTTCGGCCACTCGATGCAAAAACCATAGACCAAGCAGCGCCAGCAAAACTCCATGAGTCATTTCATGAGAATAGGGCGTGATATAGTTAAAATTCCCAAAGCCTAATGGCTGACCGATACCCTGAGTAAGCAAGAAGATACAACACCCAAACAACACATAGCCGGCAGAAAAGAACCGGGTGAGTTGCGAATAAGCAAGCGTTACGATCAAACCCAACACGATTGCGTTGGTCAGGAAAATAGTGGTTGTGGAAACGCCAAATATGGAAAAAGCCAACGCATTCAAATGAGGCGAAACCGGTCCATTGAAATAAGCAATGTCCTCGTAAAGGTGCTTGCCTTCAACGAGTTGCCAGGGCACATATAGTTCGCGACCAAAATCGATGATTGGATCAGCGCACTTGCCCCAGGAAAAAATCAGCAGGATCGTGATCAATGCATACAGAACAGCCAGCGCTCGCCGATGCGTCAGCCTGAAACGAGAATGAGCAAGTTCAGCGGCTGGGCTGCTTGCTGATGTTTCGAGGTTCGCTGAAGTTGCGCTGTTTGCTGACACTGCACAGCCGAAATTCGGGGGAAAGTTGATTCGCCCCAAATGTAGCTTTGGTGACTGATTCGGAAGCTGTTGCCATTGTAGTTTCCTGGCAAATCCGCCCACGATCAGACTCTATTTGCCATGAACGATGTAATCGTTACGACCAAACTCCGACTGATCAGGCAGAGTCAGATTGTGGAGTCGCAACGTCGAAAAATTCGTGTGTGGTTTGCACAGTCGCCGAAGCCAATTCCTGCGGATCTTCTCCACGGCACTTGGCAATAAACTTGACGATGTGCGGCAGGAACTTGGGCTCGTTGCGATGGACACGGGGTTTCATGTCACGCGGGGCAAGGTAGGGACAATCGGTCTCCACCATCAATCGGTTGGCCGGAATATGTTTGACCGCCTCGTGTAAATGTACACCTCGTCGCTCGTCACAAATCCAGCCGGTGATTCCGATATGCAGATCCAAATCCAGGTAAGCCGTCATTTGTTCTTTCGTTCCCGTGAAACAATGGACAACACCCTGGCTAATTCGATCGCGCCATGACTTCATGGTTTCCAGGAACTCTTCGTGCGCGTCTCGTTCGTGCAGAAACAAGGGCAGACCGGTCTGTTCAGCGAGTTCCAGATGCTGTTCGAAACAGTGACGTTGAGCATCGCGAGGCGAAAAGTCGCGATTAAAATCCAGCCCACATTCACCCACAGCCAGAACTTCAGGCAAGGAATAGAGTTCCGCAAGCGTCTTACGAGTATCAGCATCAAACGACGCAGCGTCATGAGGATGAATTCCGGCCGTTGCTCCGAACAAACCTGGATTCTGCTGAGCGAGCCGGGCGGATTCCCGGCTGGTGCGGAGGCAGGTTCCCGTCAGCACCATTTGAAAAACTCCGACTGCCCGAGCATTCTCGACAACTTCCCACAAATCGTCGCGGAAGGCTTTGTTGGTCAAATTGGCCCCGATATCAATACAATCGAATTCGGCCTTCAATGGCGGATTGTCTAAATCGGTCGTCGCGTCTTCAGTTTCCACTTCGCTTACGACGAACACTTCGCCTGCCAGCTCTACTTCGTCGCCCGGCGAGAGTTTCTTGCGCCGCCGAGTCTCGACTTGCTGATTCACCAGAACTTCTCCGGACTGAATCAGCAGCTTGGCCTGCCCACCGGTCGCAACACCGCAGGTCTTCAGGAATTGATCTAGTTGAATAGTGGGGGGCTGCTTTTCGTTCATTTGTTCATTGTTGGCAGGGGCGCGATGACGACGTCAATGGTCAGGTAGAATTGACTAATTGTCAATGCTCGGACGCTCTGTGTAATGTTTGCAAGCCTCGATAAAATCGGAAAGCACAGCCCGAAAACCGGCTGGCCAAATACATCGCATTGAAGAACCAGACTTGATCCGTACAATTGCTGGATTCACATGGCGAACGGGGACAAAATGTCACGCACATTCATTAATCAGTTATCTGACGGAACCAAACTGGACGAAGTGTTCCTGGCATCGGAAAAGCAACTGCGTCCCAATCGTCAGGGACAGCTCTATCTGCAATTGCGAATTGCCGACAAAACCGGTTCGGTCACGGCGATGAAATGGAATGCTGAGCAGAGTGACTATGATGCGATCAACAACGGAGACTATGTTCGCGTTCAGGGCAATTCGCAGGTCTACAATGGCGCCGTACAAGTGATTGCTCGGTCGGTCGCCACGGTCGAACGCGAAACGATCAACGAGGCCGACTTTGTCACGATGGATATTAAGGCCATTGAAGAATTGACCATCAGGCTGACCGGCTTATTACGAAGTTTCTCGGATCCTCAATTGGCCAATCTGGCTGAGGCCTATCTGATTGATGAAGAATTCATGCGCAAATTCAAGTCCGCGCCGGCCGGGATCAAGCATCATCATGCTTATCGAGGTGGCTTGCTGCGTCATGTCGTGGACTTGATGGAGACTGCTCGTTTTGTCGGTGACAAGTATCCGGAGTTGAACGGCGACCTGCTGGTGTTCGGTGCCTTTATCCATGATTCAGGAAAAGTTGACGAATTATACTATGAGCGCGAACTTGGCTATAGCGACAGTGGTCAACTAATCGGACACATGGTGATGGGAGTCGAAATCCTCACGATTAAGATTAAGGAAGCCGCCCAATTGGCATCGGAATCCGCCGTTTCACCTGAGCTGCAGACCAAGCTCAAACATATGATCATGTCTCATCATGGCGAAGCTGAGTTTGGAAGCCCAGTCCTGCCCATGACGCTTGAAGCGATCACTTTGCACTTGCTGGACTGCCTGGATGCTCGTCTGGCGGCCGTAAATCAAATGATCGATGACGACGTGAATCAGGACAGCAAATGGACTGTCTACAATCCCGCCATGCAACGCAAGATCTACAAGAGCAAAGACTGACGCATTGGTAAATCCGGCAATCCCGCTTACCGCAAACTCAGCAAAGCAGCTTTCAAGTCTCTGACCGCGAATTGGCGCGAGCTGGAACTCATGATCGACGGCGACGCATCAGGAATCCGATAACTGCCAACGCCAACAGCGACGTTTGAGCGGGTTCCGGTATGGCAAAAGTTGCTGCCGACGTATCGTTGAAGATTCCGTCGTTGACGAATGCCGTGCTAATACTTCTGCCATCGCTCAGCAACAGGTCTACGGTGACACCAAATTCACCGAATTCGTCACCATCGGTGATGGTAAAGTCGGTATCGAATACGAATGAAAACGAATCCCCTTCTCCAAATGTGCCTGCAGCGAAGAAAATATCAAGTACACTTCCATGTGGGAAAGGGGCTCCCGGAGCTGGCCCGAACGTAACATCGCCTGAATTGATACCGGTCCCGTTCACGAATCCCCATGGAGCATTCCCGCCTGGCTGATTGGTGTCCCAGACATCGTCGGGGTCCGTGCCACCCTGCAAGTCAATCGAAATCTGATCAACAGTCAATCCGTTTGGAAGAGAATCAACTTCGACAAAAAAGAACTCGTCAGAGACAAATGTGTTTGTTCCACTGGCTGTAACTATGATTTCGGCTTGAGCGTGTGAAGTAAGAATGAGAACGGCGAAAATAAAAATGCAAAACTTGGTGACTGCCATTGAACATTTTCCTTTGTTTGTTGGCATTGCGAATTGATGGTGGACAACAGTAACGATTCGAATATCGACCAGTTGAATCCGCAGCAACGATTTGAATGTGTGCGTCGTTAAATTCTAGAATTCAACAAACGAAACTGGTCCAACCTTGCCGCAGAGTCTTGCCAGACTCCGCTGTTTTCAAATTTGATGGCATTTATTTGCTATCAGCGAAGTGGCGAAAAGTCCCCGGAAATCAAGAACAATATTTTTAAAACCAAGTCAAATTAAGATTAAAGGATCTGTGATGCTGTGCCGGTTGCATTGAAACTACCTGCCAGCCTCGTAAACTATCGAAAATGCAAAGAGATAAATCACTTGAACGACTCGTCTTGGAACTGGTCGATCAACCTGGCTACAAGCCACTCAAACCAAAAAAAATAGCCAAAGAACTGGAACTCACGGATGAGCAAATCCGCCCCTTGAAGCGGGCACTCAAATACTTGATCAAGTCCGGGCAACTGGCGTGGGGACCGCAACACCTGGTCCTCAAATCGAATTCTGCCAAAAAACGCAATGACCTCAAATCGACGCCCATCAAGAAACGCAATGAATTGACCGGGCGATTTCGGATGGCGGCAGGCGGATACGGATTCGTCAAACCTGAACCTTCTGAAAATGATCCAACTCCAGTGGACGTTTTTATTCCCGCCAGCAAAACCGGTGATGCTGCAAGTGGTGATCTGGTTCGAGCAAAGTTTTCCCGCCGCAAGGGTCGCAAAGAATTGTTGCTGACCGGACGAATTATCGAGGTCGTCGAGCGAATAACTCATCGATTCGTGGGAACTTATCTGGAACGCGAAGGATATGGATTCGTCAAAGTAGATGGCGAAAAATTCAATACGGATATCATGGTCGGCGATGCAGGCGCCAAAAATTGCCGAGTCGATGACAAGGTCGTTATCGAAATGGTCAACTTTCCATCCAGTTATGAACTGGGCGAAGCAGTGATTGTGGAAGTACTGGGTGAACGAGGCCAGCCGGGTCTGGACACTCAAACAATCATCCATCAATTCAACTTGCCCCAGCAATTTCCCGAAGAAGTTCTGGAGAACGCTCGCCAGGAAGCTGAAAAATTTGACGAAACCATCGGCCAGGACCGGACGGATTTCACAAAAGATACTGTCATCACAATTGACCCCAAGACAGCAAGGGACTTTGATGACGCGATCTCACTGACCAAACTTGAAAATGGCCATTGGAAACTGGGGGTTCACATCGCTGATGTTTCCCACTTCGTCAAACCGCGATCGCCGCTGGACAATGAAGCCTACAATCGAGCCACCAGTGTGTACCTACCGGACAAAGTCATCCCGATGCTTCCGGAAACGATTTCCAACAACCTGGCAAGTCTCCAGCCGGGGCGAGTTCGCTACACCACAACCGCGGTTATCGAGTTTTCTGAAGATGGAATTCCCATCCATACAGATTTGCATCGAGGTGCAATTAACAGTGCCCATCGATTCAACTACGAAGAGATCGATGATTACCTGGAAGACGACAAGCCCTGGAAAACGAAACTCAAACCAGATGTTTTCCGACTGGTGCGCGACATGCACACCTTGGGGATGATTTTGCGCAAGCGACGAATGGCTCGAGGCGCATTTGACTTGATTATCCCGGATGTCAAAATCGATTTCGATGATGACGGAAAAGTGGTCGGCGCTCACAAGGTCGACAACACCGAGAGTCATCAGATCATTGAAGAATTCATGCTGGCCGCCAATGAAGCAGTGGCGCAGCGACTGGCCGATGATGAACTTCATTTTCCTCGACGGATTCACGAGTCGCCTTCGGATATGAAGTTACGTGACTTGAAAAACTTCCTGCAGGAACTCGGAATCGATACCAGGTCGCTGCAAAATCGCTTCGAACTCAATCGAATCATCGACCTGGCAAAAGAACGGCCGGAACGCGATGCCATCAGCTTTGCAATTTTGCGTTCGATGCAAAAGGCGATCTACAGCCCAAGAGATATCGGACACTTCGCTCTGGCAAGCGACGCGTATTGCCACTTTACTTCGCCGATTCGACGCTATCCTGATTTGGTGATTCACCGGATGGTGGCGGACTTGATCATCAAAAAACGACCCGCTGATGATTTTGGTCACTTGTTGAAACTGGGGCAACATTGCAGTGACCTGGAACAGCGAGCCGAAGCTGCGGAACGTGAGTTGATCAAACTGAAGTTGCTGAATTATATGGTGGACAAGGTCGGCGAAACGATGGAGGCGATTGTCACCGGTGTTGAATCCTACGGTTTGTTCGCTCAAGGTACCGACGTTCCAGCCGAAGGCCTGGTCCCAATTGTCAATCTGCCCAATGACAAATACGATTTCGACAAAGCTTCGCGAACACTGACGGGCGCCAGAGGCAATTATTTCCGCCTGGGTGATCAAGTCACGGTGGAAATCAAAAGCGTCGACCCCGACGCTCGCAAACTGGAACTGGCGGTCGTTTCTTCATCGCAGGGAAAACGAAAACGGTCCGCGCCTGCATCCAAGTCCCGTAAATCAAGGGATTCTGGTGAAAAAGACTTTGGGCGAAAGCCGCGCCGCCACAAATAACCAGCCAAATCCGCTAAAATCCAAGCTAGGATTAAGGATTGGCTTTTCTATTGAGGCACGGAATGCGAATGTTTTCGAAAACTTGCCTGGTTACCCTGGCGGCGACGCTTTTTTTCTGTGCGTCTGAAATCTCAGCACAGAACGATACTTCGATCGCCGAATCCAGCGACAATGTTCTGGCAGTCTACCCCAAGCGTCAGCGCGACGAGATTCAAAAGATTGAACGGGCGATTTTCGAGTCCTTTCAAGATACGCATGATGGCTGGAGCAGCGATGAGGTCGTGCTTCAGGAAGAATTGAATGCGGCATTTCTGGAAACGTGCCAATCGAAATTGACCGACGTGTCTGATGGCGAATTGAATTGGCGTTTGCTGAACATGCGTAAGGCTGGCAAACTCAAAATTGAAACCAGCCGCAGCGACCGGCGCGACTACAGCCACTTGACCCACATTGCCGAAATCGCCGCTCGAATGATGGAGGACAAGCACTCGGTTTCCACCGATCGAATGATGGCTGAACCAGCATTGCGATCTGAATTTGACCAGGTGGCACTAAATGTTGACGATCAGGTTGACACTTACCTGGTTCGTAAAGCCGCGTTCCGTTTGCGCAAGACGCGCAAACTCGAACCCGAATTGATAACTCGAGTCGCCGATTGGGATCGCGAGGTAACCGAACACCGAGCCAGTGATCTGAGCGAAGACCTCGATTCGATTCCGACCAACCCCGGTATTTACTTGTTCCGTGACGCGACAGGCTACCTGTATATCGGCGAAGCAGAGAATCTGCGGACCCGCCTGACTCAGCACTTGGACGAGTCTGATCGCCAGTCTTTAGCCAACTATCTGCGCGAAAACGATGTCGAAGAAATCACCATCGAAATTCACTCGTTCGATCCGGATTCTCGCGCCAAAGAGTTGATGGTCCGCCGAGCCTACGAATCTGAATTGATCCGCAGTCGTAAACCTCGATTCAATATCCGCCCCTGATCGGCACGGCCAAATTCCGCCATGCATCCGCCCTCAACGTGCGTTTTTGAATTCTGCATGTTAAGCTGATTACTTGTCACGGCACATTTTTTAGCGAGTAACGATGAGCGATCACCAGCGCCCCACAAAACCCTATGGACCGGACCCGTATGCGCAAAACGCGAATGCAGAGAATTCAAATGCGCAGAACCCCTTTGCAGCACCCAAAATGCCATATGCTCATCCGGCATCGCATCCGACACAACAACCAGTTCACGGGCTTTGGCGGGTTGGCAAAGTGATTCATGCGAGTCATGGGGCCCATTTTCCGCCACGCTGCGTTAAATGTAATGCACCTGTGGAAAGAATGATGTTTAAGAAGTTTTCCTGGCACAACAGGCTTTTGGCATTAACTGTTTTGGTCAGTCCGCTAGTCTACATTATCCTGGCAATACTTCTCCAGAAGAAATCGACGTTTTCAATTGGCGTTTGCGATCTACATCGAGCCCGGCGACGAAACATCTTGCTGTTTGCCTGGCTAGTTGTTGTTCCGTTGCTGGTCGCACTGTTTGTTTGCGGATTCTACTTTGAAAATCCATTGTTTGTGATTTGCTCGTTGATTTTTGCGGTCATTGCGGCAATCGTTTTTAGTATCTTGATTCGTACTATTTATCCTTCACACATCGACGACTTTCGCAGCCTGTTCAAAGGGGCCAATCCGGAATTTCTGAATAGCTTGCCAACCCATTTCGGGAATTAAAATTAATCACTCGACTCGATTATTATTTTGTCGAGAATCGACTTTCATCATCGGAGCAACATCATGAAACGGTCTTTGCTGGTTTTGTTTTTCTGTTCGATCTGCACGATCCTTATCGGACAAGAGGAGCAACTTCCTGTCTTTTCATACAATGACGTATTTGAACTGGAAGTGGCAACCAACGCCAATGTATCGCCGGATGGCGAAACCATCGTTTATGCTCGAAACTATTTCGACATCATGACCGACCAAAGCAAGTCAGATCTGTGGATGGTCGATGCTTCAGGCACTCACCTGCCATTTCTTTCCATGGACAAAACTGTCAGCTCACCCACCTGGTCTCCCGATGGTGAGCGAGTTGCCTTTGTTTCCAGCGATGGCAACAAACCGCAAATCCACATCTATTGGATGGAGAGTCGTCGCTGGGCACCCATTACTCGCTTGACTGAGTCTCCAAGTTCGATCACCTGGTCGCCGAGCGGAAAACATATCGCGTTCTTCATGCGTGTTCCCGGCAAACCGGAAACGTTCGCGACGATGCCAGCTAAACCGGAAGGGGCCCAATGGGCTGAACCACCTCAAGTAATCGATCGGCTGCGCTACCGCGCCGATGGAAGAGGCTTTTTGCCATTCGGTCACACACATTTGTTTGTTGTAAGTGCCGATGGAGGCACGATCCGCCAAATCACCGATGGCGATTTTGATCATGGCGGCTCAATTTGCTGGCTACCCGACGAACAATCCATCATCCTCTCCGCAAACCGTCGCGCTGACGCCGATTATCAACCCAGGAACAGCGAGCTGTATCAAGTTGATCTGGCAACGCGAAAAGTTAAACAACTGACCGACCGAAACGGACCCGACAGCAACCCGTTCTTGATGGGCGAAGCCAACCAGATCGGCTACCTCGGATTCGATGATCAAATGCTTGGCCAGCAAAACAATCAGTTGTACGTGCTGGACCTGGAAACGGGCAGCAATCGTTGTGTGATCGAATCTTTTGAGCGGCAGGTCAGTTCACCCAAATGGTGCAAGTTCCACCAGGGAGTATTGTTTACCTATGCAGATAAAGGGAACACAAAACTGGCGGTGGCAAAACTGGATGGGTCAATTCAAAACCTTGCCGATAATCTGGGCACGAATGCTCTGGGGCGACCCTATGGCGGAGGCGACTCGTTTAGTGTCAGCGAAACCGGAGTCGTCGCATTTTCAATATCAACTCCGGATCACCCTGGCGAGTTGGCTCGTGTTGTCGGCAATCAGCCGGTCGAACAACTTACTGATTTGAACAGCGATCTCTTAAGCCAGCGCTCGATGGGCAAGACCGAAGAAATCTGGTTCAAGTCCAGCCATGATGGAACGGATATTCAAGGCTGGTATATCCTGCCGCCGAATTTTGATGCCAGTAAAAAGTACCCCTTGATCCTGGAGATTCATGGAGGTCCATTCGCAAATTATGGAGACCGTTTTACGGCAGAACTACAGTTGATGGCGGCTCATGGCTACGTTGTTCTCTATACTAACCCGCGAGGCAGTACCAGTTATGGTGAAGACTTCGCGAATTTGATCCATCATAACTATCCAGGAAACGACTACGACGATTTGATTTCCGGAGTCGACTCGCTGATCGCCAAGGGATTCATTGACGAGGATCAATTGTTCGTCACCGGCGGCAGTGGTGGTGGCGTTCTGACTGCCTGGATCGTTGGCAAGACCGATCGTTTCCGGGCGGCCGTGGTGGCCAAGCCCGTAATCAACTGGTACAGCTTTGCTTTGACGGCCGACATGTACAACTATTTTTACAAATACTGGTTCCCCGGTTATCCCTGGGATCACACCGAAGAGTACATGAAGCGTTCGCCGATTTCGCTGGTTGGCAACGTCAACACACCAACCATGTTGTTGACGGGTGCAGAAGATTATCGAACTCCGATGTCGGAAACCGAGCAATATTATCAGGCACTAAAATTGCGAGGCATCGACACCAAACTGATACGCATTCCCGGTGCCGGTCATGGAATCGCTTCCCGGCCCAGCAATTTAATTGCCAAAGTTGCGTTCATCCTCAAATGGTTTCAGACGCATTAGCCAACTTGCAGTGACAACCCTGCGATGACAATCTGCCAACAAGCCACCTTAGCGGTCACTTGTTTCGTCAACGTTTTTCGACTTTGACCTGACAAGAACCAGGAACAGCGGCAATGCCACTCCGACACCAATCGCAATCCAAACCGCAGGATTCACAGGAGAACGATTGCCGGCTGGATCATTGGTTGCAACAACCGGGTTCTGGATAACCTGTTGAACGGCGGGCCCGATAGTTTCGGCATCTGCCCAGGGAAATTTTGCGCGGATAACGCCTTGAGCATCGATGATAAATGCCGGACTGGGCAATTCACTGAACAAGGCTCGACTCTGATCTTCCATCGAATCGACCAACACGGTCATCGGCAACTCGTACTCGTCTTTCATCTTGCTGGCCAGGTCACAGCGTTGTTCAAAAGACTCCGGTTGAGCAATTTCGGTGAAGGCCAGTTGGCCTGGATGAGGTTCTTTTTGATAGACAATCAGGATCTCGGCATCACCTGACTGGGAGTACTGGTTGTGGAGCTGCCGCAACCCGGCGGCAGCGCGTCGAATTGGAGGTCATGTGTATGCGGCTTTGACCACCACAACATTCTTTCCGCGATAGGACGAGAGTTTAACCGTCTCGCCAGAAATGGTTTTCAACACCAACTCGGGCGCCTCGGTTCCCACGGCAGGATTGGCTTTTTGAAATGCTTCCAAATCAAAAAGTTCTTTGGAACGGACTTCCATTTGCTGGAGCAGCATTGCCTGGGCGGTCGTTACCACACCAGCCATTAAAACAAGGCCCAGGCAAAATGCTGAAAGAGATGATTTGAGTTTGAACATTTCATTCTATCCTGAATCGATTATTGTTCCGGTTCTTCACTGCCTCTACTCGTCTGGCTGTCCGGTTCCCGAGCGACTCGAAAACCGATGTCGTCAGTCATCACACTGGGACTCTGCTTCATTCGAAAACTGTTCCTCAAGTACAATCCGTCGAGCATGAACGAACCACCTCGCAAACTATGGTTGAGCGTGGTTTCCTGCTTATCGGGATCGGCTGCATCCGCCATCCACTCGAAAACATTTCCGGTCATATCGTACAGGCCAAATGAGTTCGGGGGATAAGAACCAACGGGTTTGAGTTGGCCACTTTCCTGGTTAGCGCCGGCCTGTTGATAAATATTCCCGTAAGAATAAACAAACGATTCGGGTCCTCGGGCCGCTTTTTCCCATTCGATTTCACTTGGCAAGCGGTGCAGCTGACCAGTCGACTCGGTTAGCCATTCGCAATAAGCCCTTGCGCCATAAAGACTTACCATAACCAAAGGCAAATCCGAATCCGGACTGAAAAACTTTCCCGATTCATTACGTTCGATCAAACATTTGCGACTTTCCAAGTCGATCCAGTTGGACGGGATTTGTTTTTGTTGACCGACGTAATGATTCAGAAACTCGGCGTACTGTCCGTTGGTGATTTCTTTTTCTGCCAACCAGAACGCTTGCACAGTTTCGATTCGAGCCGGTCGTTCGTTAGCGCGGCCCACCCCTAATGTGTCGCCCACCAAAGCCGGCCCAGCGGGAATCCAGCACCAACCGGCCTGCGAGTCCGGCACCGGCTGAATCTCAACTTCAATCCGTTCCGGTGCAATGGGCCGGATTGCCGGGACCGCTATAGCGGGGCGATTCGATTCAAACTGAATCACATAAAATCCTGACTCGACTTCAAACTCTGTACTTGATGGCCCCGCGGCAACTGAATCGATGGCCGTCAGTTGATTCGCCAGTACTCGAACCAGCCTGAGTTGTTCCCTGGATCCTTTGATCACAATTGTCACAGAACCATCGCCTTGCGGTTGGGCGATTACCGCATCGATCTCATCATCCAAATCAGACGCGGATCTATCACAGCCAATCGAAGCGCCAATCAGCAAAAAAGCGCCAATCAGGACTAGAAACTTGTCGGCAAGCACTGATTGAAGGATCGACTGCATGTTACGACTTTCAATGCGATTTTCGAAATGCCCTTTAGTTTTCGTCACGGTCAAACTGACGACCGCCAGGGCCATCTCCGTCACGCCTAGTCACTTGAATTGCCTCTGTCTAAACGTTGCAGAAGACTTTCCAACAGCCGTTTCTCCAGGTCACGTTCGCCCAGGCTATCGGCTTTCTCTCGAAGCGCATCTTTAACGGCTTCACTGTCCAGTTCCACCATGACTCGCACCAATCGTGCTATCGAGCGCATTTCCAGATCACCACTGCGAATATATTCGGCTAATTCGTTTGCAGCGAGTTCACCAAACTTTGGAAAGTATCTGGCGGCAGTCGATGAAAAGGAAGAACCAGGGTCCTTTAGATAATCGAAAATCACAGAAACGGTTGGCTCATACTGCATTTCAACCAGAACATCCAGAGCCAGCTTTTTTACTGAATAGCTGGAATCGGTGGATTTGACCATCTCCAAGAGCTTGGGAGCATCCTCTTCAACCGATAACCACTTGACCAAATAGGATGTATCGTGCGACTTTGTTCGATCGGCAAACGTATCCAGAAGTGCTTGACTAACCTCGTCATTGGGCGGTTGGAATTCTGCGTTTTGCAGAGCTTCTTCTGCTCGAGATTTTTCCCGGTACTCGGAAGAACGCAAGTCTTTTGCCAATTGCTCAATCGTATACTCACCCGGTTCTCGATTTGGAACTTGAGTTTCCTGATTCTCTTTTTCATTTTGCTTAACAAGATCATGAAATCGCTCCAGCGCATTCGTCTGCTCCTGCTGGATTCTTTCCATCTCAGCCCGCTCTCGCTCCTGAGTGTCCGTGACTTCCGAATTCCATTGGCGATCAGGGAATGATTTTTCGTTAGCCGACTGCCAAATGGCTTCGCGTGCTTCATTGCTGCTAAACTTTTTCTCAGCCGGTCTATCCCGACCGGCGGATGCGAAAATCGTATACGCCAGAATTCCAAGAACCAGCGTAAACACTAAAAACAGACCGAACAGGATCAACAAAATCCACAGCCAGGAGTTCGAACTTTTTGTCGGAGCAACCGCCACGCCTGCTGGGCCGGCAGAGTAGGGCACAGGGCCTTGTCCGAGAGGTTTTTGAGGCAGACTGATTTGTGGGGGCTGCGGAGCAATAGGTGTTGATGGCATTGCATTCCCGTTTGCCGGCGCTCCAGTCTGTTGAAACGCGTCAATCGTTGCCTGACAATGGGGACAATTCACATACTGATGCGAATTGTTGGGGTGCAGTTGAGATTGGCCTCGACATTGAGGGCAAGTAATCTGGGGATTCATTGAGGCAACCTTCCGTTCCAACTAAAATCCTGTCAGATTCAGTTTTATCTATGCGGCATTTATCGTCAAACACAATGTTCGTCAGTTTTGGGCGTGGGATTGGTAAAATAATGATTCGAGGGGAATAATCTTGGCAAAACAACCCGACCCAACCGAGACGATTCGCAAAAAGGCCAGCCAATATCCGGGGGTTAATCAAGGAAGCGCTTGCACACAAAGCTCATTCAAGATTGGCAAAAAATCGTTTTTGTTTATTGGCGAGCAGGGTGGTAGATATAAAGCCATGTTTAAACTTGGCAAATCACTACCTCAAGCTGAGAAACTCAAGTCCAAGGAACCCGACAACTACCAGGTCGGTTCGTCGGCCTGGGTAACCGTCCGTTTTACTGCAGAAAAACCGATCCCAAAATCGATTTGGACCAAGTGGCTGGACGAAAGTTATGAGTTGAGCCGAGGTACTGGTGGGCCAAAGACCGCAAAGAAAAAATCCAGCAAAAAGAAAGTCAGCAAACAGGCTGGCAAGAAAAAAGTGACCCGCAAGAAGGCAAAGTCGGTCAAAGCAAAAGCCAGGAAGAAGCAAACTTCAAAAAAGACCAAAGCGACTCGCAAAAAAACCGCCTAGGTCTTGGCATACCTCGGCTCAATCCGCAACCGCATGCAAAATTTCACAACCAATCGAAACTGAAACTCATCATGATCAACGAAAAAGACACTTGGCGAATTTATCTGGCGGGCGAAATTCATACCGACTGGCGAGAGCAGATTAAATCGATGGCCGATGATGCTGAGTTGCCTGTTTCGTTTTCTGCTCCAATTACCAATCACGGATTCAGCGATAATTGCGGAGTGACAATTCTGGGCGATGAGCCGGACAAGTTCTGGCATGACCACAAAGGTGCCAAACTCAATGCGATTCGTACTCGCAACATGATTGAAAAAGCTGATATCGTCGTGGTTCGCTTTGGGGAGAAATACAAACAGTGGAATGCGGCATTCGATGCCGGCTTTGCGGCGGCATTAGGCAAATCCCTAATCGTCATGCAGCAGAGTGAACATCAACACGCGCTGAAAGAGATCGACGCCGCAGCATTGGCGGTGGTCTCAGATGCAGAACAGGTGGTTGCGATCCTTCGTTACGTGATCCGCGGCGAACTTGAGTAAACAGTAACGCTCCATAGCAACTCGCAGCATCAGTCAGAAGTTTTGCATCGCCATTCGCCAGACACGTACGATTGAACCACAGGCTCAGCTCGGTTCTTAGCGACGCAAGGGCAGGAGTGGCCCGCTTAAGAACGGTTCGGTTAATGACATCAAGGTCAGAATTCCCATCGTCTCGCCCTGACTGTTGATTACTCGAGCCATACTGTTTCGCTCGCCCTGCATTTTCAACAGCGCCTCGCCGTGCAATTCATTGGCGTCAATCACGGGCAGCGGTTTGACAAACTCTTCGATGGATTCCGCATCCTCATCCAACAACAACTCGACAATTCTCAGATAGCCCAGCAGTTCTCGTGACTTTGAGTGCCGTACCGGCAAATCTGCCAGACGATTTCGCCTGGCGATTCGTATTACTTGTTGTCGAGTCGATTTCTCGGTGACCAGCGGGAATCGATTGACTGGTTTGCACTTGGCCGTAACTCGTTTGGACGCGTGGATAAAAAAGTTCTGGGCCAGATATCTTTGCGTTTCATGCAGCAAGCCGGCATCATGGCCTTCAGAGATAAATCGCTGAACCTCTTTTCGAGCCAACGTCGACCGAACTCGTTCCGGCGATTGCTTGACCAGAGTTTCCAGTAGACGGCCCAAGCCCCACAGCAGCGCCGAGATCGGTGCAAACAGCAAAGTAAAAAAGATGAACAAGGGTGCGCCGAGTTTCAACAGGCGGTTGGGCGCGTGATAAAACAGCGTCTTCGGTAGCGACTCGCCATACACAAACAGGATCGGTGCCAGAATAATTGGAGCCAGCAACTCGGCCAACTGCGAACTTCCCCCGAACACTTGCTGGGCAAGCAATACGATCGACAGCGAGGTCAAATAGTTGGCAATGTTGTTTCCTACCAGCGACGTGGCCACAAACACTTGCGGATTGTTGGTCAACTTGAGCAACTGGCTGGAAAAGCGATGGCCTTCCATACCATCCATCACCAGACGAACACGGCTGGCACGATAAAAACCGGTCTCGCTGCCACTAAAAAACGCGCTAAGCAATACTCCAACGACCAGCAATCCGATGGCTATCCACAACATCAGGCATCATCTCCCTGCTCCTGGAGCATGACTTCGACCTGCAAGTTAGCTTTTTGTGGTTTGGAAAGAACCTTGAATCGAAAAGGACCAAAAGTGCAGAAGTCACCTTTCTCGGCGACCCGCTGCAACTCTTCCTGTATGACACCGGCGACGGTCACGCTGTGAGTTTCCGGATAATCAACTTCCAGGTTTCTGGCGAGACGTTTCAAGCTCATCAGTCCGGAAATCTTCCAGCGTCCCGGCGCGATTTGTTCCATGGGATCCTGGTCAAGCACGCGTTGGGTTCGGCTGGGCGAATAACTGAAAACCGATTCCAGAATATCTTCCACCGTCAGAACACCGATCGTATCACCATATTCGTTGACCACGGCAGTGACTTCTCGATCCAGCTTTGACATGCTCTCAAGTGCATCTGCAACGGTGGCACACCAGGGCAGGTAGAGAACCGGCTCGGCGCTGGGGGCGATCGCTTGTGCAGAGGAAAGATCGATCAACTCGTTGACGTGCAGCGCTTTTTCAATTTCATCGCTGTCGACTTCCGTAAACAGCAGGTACCCGCTGGGCGGAAGGTTGCCATCCAGGTCTTCGATTCGGACCGGCGGCTTGTGAATCTGAAGTTGGGGCAGGGGACGCATCCATTCGTCGACTCGAATGTCTGAAAGTTGCACCACGTTCTGCAAAACCGTCTGTTCCTGCTTGATCAAATTCGCATCTTCACCGCTAAGTGAAATCGCCCGCTCTAGGTCAGCGATTTCCATGTGCTGTTCCTGTTTGAAGCCCGGCCAGATTAAGCGGCGTGAAATCAAGTTGATCGTTCGCAGGATGGGCAGGATCGGACTGACGACTCGGACAGCCACTGCTAAAGGAATGGCCACGTTGCGAGCCAGAATTTTTGGCTTCAATACGGCAATGGTTTTCGGCATCATTTCACTGAAAAAAATGATGGCCAGCAACGAGACCAGTGCAAAGCCGATGGCCCACGAGCCGCTCATTGCGTTTTTTTGCTCGATGCGAATCGCGCAAATGGAACTGATCGCGAAATAGGTAATATTGATGACCAGGTTCCAGAACAGAACCGCCGAGAGCAATCGATCTGGATCCCGCAGCAATCGGGCCGCCAGACGCTCGGGCGCAGAACCAGCTCGCATTGCGCGGCGGTCAGCCGGTCGCAAATAAAACAATGCCGCTTCACTGGCAGAGAAAAAAGCGGAACAGCAGATCAGGATGGCCATGGCAATCAGCCAGGGCATCAATTCCCAAAAGTCATTCATCGCCGGCGGTTTTTATCCGACCCATCGAAATATTAAACTCACCCAAGGCAGGTACAATCATCGCGGTCGTCGCGAATCCATAAGTAAACGCGACCACCAGAATCACATTCACATATTGTCCCAATAACAGGGTGGTAATGGAATAGAACATTGCCATCGGCAGAATTCCCGAAGCCATGGCAATCGCGGGAGAGGGGTTTCTGGACCCCAACGCGACATATAACCCCACACCTCCGCCCACGATACACGCCAGGAATGGAGTAAACTGTGCTTCGACATTTCCCGTAAACGAGACCATCATCATCATCGCCGTAACAATTCCCAAAAACAGGAAAAAGACGGTTCCCAGACT
Organism: uncultured Pirellulaceae bacterium; assembly: GCA_964583205.1. GTDB lineage: Bacteria > Planctomycetota > Planctomycetia > Pirellulales > Pirellulaceae > CALMEE01. The sequence goes on from CAZOXC010000003.1 coordinate 17,510, forward strand.
GACACCGATCGCTTGACGACTACTGGGATAAATCATGCCGCAGTGAATTCCCAACACGGCAACAAAAACGACCAGCACAACCCAGCCGATCAACAACAGGATCACATTCAGTAACGAAAGCACGCCGCCAAAATACAGGAACAGGCACATCAGGACCGGAATTCCCAGCAAGTCCATCGCGATATACAAAACCCCGCCCAACTTGCCGAACAAAAACTCTTTCGGAGACAAGTCGGTGACCATCAGCAAATCAATCGATCGCAAATCCCGTTCGCCCGTAATGGAACTGACCGACAGTGCATTTAACATCACCAGGCTCAGCAACATCAATGGCGCGAGGACAAAAATAAAGGGCGCGACGTAGACGGTTGATTCCACACTGCGAGCTACAGCGGTTCCCGAACTGACCAACGACCAGAGTGCGTAGAACACGGCGCCCGCCAGCAGCCAAAAGGCGACCCGGATAAAAAGAATCTTCTTGCCATGGGCCCAGGTTTTCATTTCTCGCCACAGCACCGGATTGTCCCAGACCTCGCGGCTGTTCTGATCGGCCTGACGAGCTCGATCATCAACGTGGCCCGAACGAAGTTGTTCGCCCTCGGTTGCTTCTTCTTCGCCATCCGCAAACACCGACGCGTCCTGAGCTTGAGTCGCCTGCCCAGGTCGAACATCTCGACTGGGGTTCCAGCTTCGAACTCGGAAAATGGCGATTAAATTCAGCAAGGCAAATAGACTGCCGCCAAAGATCAAGTAGGGAACAACTTCGGTTTGCCAACTGGCGACAACGGTCGGGCTGCTGGCCGCCATGATAGCGCGAATTGGACTGATGGCTCCGGCAAGCTGCCCGGGTGACAAACCCAATACCGGCACTTGCAACAAGGCAGCGGCTTCCGCCAGTCCAATCCAGGCGACGATTACCAATGCCACCAGCGCCAAAGTTTGAAACGTTTTCTCCCGCCACAAAGCGACCGTTGTTCCTAAACTCCCGGCCACCAACACAGTAATGACGGTCACTGCATAAACCCAACCGACTTGCTCGAACGAAGTCCCGCCAAAAAGTACGATCAACATGAATATCGGAAGTGAAGTGATTAACATCACACCAATATTCAAGAGGCTGGCAAACAGCTTGCCAAGAACCAACTCGTTGTTATTCAGACGAGTCAACAACAGCAGGATCAGTGTCTTTCGATCCTTCTCGACCGCAATGTTACTGGCTGCACGAATGGCCGCCATGAACAACATCAACGCCAACTGCAGCGGCGCCAGGATTTGAAACAAGACTGATCCAAATCGAGCCATATCGCCCAGGTTGCGAATGACCTGGGTCTTGGCCACCAACATCCAGGCCGTGCACATCAACAGGATCAAAGCAAAGCCATAAACCAGACGGAGCAGATAGTGCCGAGTCCGTCGAGGGGCGACGGCAGCTTCACGACGAAATATGGGGCCAACTAACAAGGTTTTCTCGAAATGAATGGGCGAACAGGGTCGCAAACCGGGCAATCAATTTTGGTGAATCAAGCAGTTTGACGACCGGAATTGCCCTTCGCAAGCGGGTTTATCTAAGTTTTGATACGCAGGATTTTCGTATTTTGACTTAAAAATTCCATGATAATTCGAAGAATTCACTTTTACCGCGCGTTATCGCAAATCGAGCAACTCCATGATCGACTGCAATGGGACGCAGCGAAACACCGTCATGGGTTGCATCTTCTCCTGGCTGCCATCTTTGTCGGCCGTGGGCGAACCCATCGTTGACTTGCGGGACACCAGTCCGACCAGTTCACCAGACGAATTAAACACGCCGCATCCGCTGGAACCACGGCAAAATTCGTTCGTAATCTCCATCCACTTTTGCTTCTGCCCGTCACTGCTGGTGCGAGCCGAATATCGAGAGACTGTTCCGATAGAAGAGGTATAGAAGTGGCTTTGCGGATGGCTGACCAGTAAAGTTTCATCCGCAGGGAAGGGCGTGGATTCAGAGATTTTGACAAAGGGAAACGGCCGATCGCCCTGAATCTTAATCAAGGCTGTGTCGTTGGCCTCGTTCGCCGCCAGAATATCAACGACCGGAAAGACCTCGCCATCCATCGTCATGGCCACCATCGTAACCGGCGCTTCGTGTTCGACAACATGATGGTTGGTCAAAATCAATCCATCTTCATTGATCAGAACTCCACCGGACGTCGCCAGATGAACTCGACTACACTTGCCACAATCGTAATGCATCCCGATCACGACTGTCGCCTGGAAACATTTTTTTCGAGCCGCGGCCGCGTCCATCGACGAACGCTCATTGATCAAATCGACTTGAGCCGTTAAATCACATTCCGCCAATAATCGTTTTAGCGTTTCACCATCGAGCGAATCTTCATCTTTAAGCATCTTTCGGCCGTACCGATTCAAGTCTGCTTTGATTTGCTTATCGTTCAGAAATTGCGTCAACACTTCCTGCGAGTGTGCGGACTCAGAAAAACAAACAACAACAGTTCCAGCCAGAACCAGCAGACTCAGCGTAATTCGCAACATGTTTTTACCAGATTTCAAATTCAAAAGAGGTTTCTGTAATCATACCTTACAAAACATTTGCTGGGAAATTTCCCAACACTACTGGCGGGCAATTCTGTCAGCAGACATCGAGCCCTCGCGAAACACCTTCAGAGAATCGATCGCTTGGCCGACATCTTCTGGCGACTGATTTGAATCCATCAGACTGGAAACAGCGATTCGAGTTGCGCCCGCCTGAAACACCTTGTCAGCATTTTCCAGATCAATTCCACCAATCGCAAACGCCGGCAGCGACAGCTGGCGACTGATGGTTTCGACCAGAGGCAAACCCACGAATTCCTCGAAGGCTTTGGTCCTGGACGGAAACACTGGGCCCATGCCAATATAATTCGCCCCTGCTTCGGCTGCTTGAACAGCCTGCTCCAGACTATGCGTTGAGCAACCGATTAGCGATTCTGCGCCCAGGAGTGTTCTGGCTTGTGAAATCGAAATGTCTTCTTGTCCCAGGTGGACACCATCTGCACCGCACAAGCTGGCCAAATCGGCGCGGTCATTGAAAATCCATTTGGCCGAGTGCTCACGGCAAACCTCGCTCAATACTCTACCGCGTTGCAACAAGTCGCGATCATCCAGTTGTTTGTCCCGCAATTGAAACAGTCGCACACCGCCCTCGATCAACACTTCAACTCGCGCCTGCAGTTGATGGTTTGTCGCAGCGCCATCGATCAGTACCATCAACCAGTCGTCTTGCAGTGACTGTTTGCTGGCCCAGGCCACCAACAATAATTTCTCCAGTGAGTACGACTCGTAACGCAACTGCTCAACAGTCGAAGCGATATTCGAATCAATCGTTTTGCTGGATTCTTCAATCGAGCGGAGAGCCTGTTGCAAACGTTTCAGGTTGGCCTGGAGAACTTCATCGATGTTGGCTCGAGCCATTTCTGTTTCGTTGGCAATCCCACGCCCAACATCATTTTGTGAATCGCGAGCCGCAATCAACTGGTCGTCACCTACTTGTTTTTGACATTCTGCAAGTTGATGACGCAACTGCTTGAGCCGCTGGCTGCAATGAGCATCGTTGCCGCCGAAACGAACCCAATCTTCGATGACTCGAGCGGCTTCGGAAGCTCGATTAAAATTGGCATCCAGGATTCGCAGGGCGCTGGCGTGTGAATTTGATGGCATAAATATGATTTGGGCGCAAATGGCAATATGAAGCTAGCACAGTTGCTCTTATTTTATTCAATTGGCGGAAATTGACGAGAGAGCCGGGTTTTGGCCAATAATACCGCCAAAGAATAGGGGACAAGGCAGCTTTTCCAATTGTGTTGAGATTGACCAGATTGGAATATGCGCCGAGTACACCATTAGACCGGTCAATTTATCTTGTAGCCAAAAAACAACACCACTAAAATCCGGCTCCGCGATTCCGAAATGGTATTTTTAAGTGTCAGGTCACGTGTCCAGCAACAGGAATAAAAACGCCGGCCCAAGCTGGTTGGTGTATTTGTGGCCCGGTCTCCCGCGACTATGGTATCGCGGAGATTTTTCGGCACTTGTTGTCGCAATTGGATTCACCCTGTTGCTTAACATGGGACTATTGTCCACCTTTTTGTGGACAAGTTGGCCTGGCGAGGGATTCCCTTCGATTATTTGGCCGATTGTCGGCTTCATTTGGGTCGGCTCGGCAATTCTGTCTTTTTACCAACGTAAACAACTGACAGAACCGGAGTTGAGTGGTGCGGAAGCCAAGGACACCTTGTTAATTCGCGCCCAAACGGAATACTTGAAGGGAAACTGGAGTGATGTTCAATCGTTGATTTCGCGTCGGCTGGAGGATGAGCCGCGTGACATTCCAGCGAGGCTGTTGTTGGCCACCATGTTCAGACGGACAGGAAATCTGAACGGTGCCGATCATCAGTTGAGTGTCTTGAGTCGCTTCGATGAAAGTGTCGAATGGCACTATGAAATCGCATTGGAACGCAAAAACATCCAACAGGCGGACTCGGATCGGGAACCTATCTCCAGTGACCCCGAAGTTAATCAAACGAACAATTCGGATGGAAAGACGGTCGTTTTGACAGACAGTAATACTCTCGAGTCTGATCAAATCGACGATTTCGATGACGAAATGCCTAAAGCTGCCTGAGGTCACAATGGCGGCTTGAGCAAACAAGTGGTTGTCAAATCCACCCAATGACTTGTTCACGATTCAGGAAAATTAATCGCCGCTCCGAGAAAGGGGAACAAAATGTACGAACGCTTTACCGAGCGAGCGCGAAAGACGATGCAGTTGGCCAATCAGGAGGCTCAACGCTTCAATCACGAATATATCGGCACGGAACATATTCTGCTGGGCCTGGTCAAAGAAGGCACCGGTGTCGCCGCTAACGTTATGAAGAATCTGGATATCGACCTGCGAAAAATTCGCCTGGAGGTCGAGAAACTTGTTCAGAGTGGTCCGGAAATGATCACCATGGGCAAGCTTCCCCAGACTCCTCGTGCCAAAAAAGTCATCGAGTACTCGATGGAAGAAGCACGAAACCTGAACCACAATTTTGTGGGTACCGAACACATTCTGCTGGGACTACTCCGCGAACAGGAAGGTGTCGCCGCTCAGGTCTTAATGAACCTGGGGTTGAAACTGGAAGAAGTTCGCGAGGAAGTGCTTAATCTGCTAAGCACCGGCCTGGAAGGTGGCGAGTCTGAGCGGGGGCGTGAAATGCCCAGCGGCGAAGGCGGAGCGGCTTCGGCCAAAGGCGGAAAATCCAAGACTCCGGCTCTCGATTCTTTCGGACGCGATTTAACCGAACTGGCAAAACAAGATAAACTCGACCCGGTCATCGGCCGATTCGACGAAATCGAACGTGCCGTTCAGGTGCTCTGCCGTAGAACCAAAAACAACCCGGTTTTGCTGGGTGAAGCTGGTGTCGGAAAGACCGCGATTGTCGAAGGTTTTGCTCAACGAGTGGTTGCGGGCGAAGTCCCAGAAATCCTGGTCGACAAACGAATCGTCGTACTCGATCTGGCAATGATGGTTGCCGGAACCAAATACCGAGGTCAGTTCGAAGAACGGATCAAGGCAGTGATGAACGAAGTTCGTCGAGCCAAAAACACGATCCTGTTTATTGACGAACTTCACACCCTGGTCGGTGCTGGAGGAGCAGAAGGTGCGATCGACGCTGCCAATGTTCTGAAGCCAGCCCTGTCACGTGGTGAAATCCAGTGCATCGGCGCAACGACACTCGACGAGTACCGCAAGTACATCGAGAAAGACAACGCACTTGCTCGACGATTCCAGGAGATCATTGTTGATCCGACCAATGCAGAAGAAACGGTCGAGATTCTCAAGGGTTTGCGGAGCCGTTACGAAAAACATCACCGGGTACAAATTACAGATGACGCTGTTGAAGCCGCAGTTGATCTGTCCAGTCGCTACATCACTGGACGCTGCCTGCCGGACAAAGCGATCGACGTGATCGACGAAGCCGGCGCCCGGATCCGCTTGCGTACGATGACTCGTCCGCCAGATCTCAAAGAAATCGATGAAGAAATCGAGCAACTGAACAAGGACAAAGAAGAAGCTGTCGCGAATCAGGATTTCGAAAAAGCTGCTTCATTGCGTGATCAAGCCGATAAACTTCGCAAGAAAAAAGATCAGATCAAACGCGAATGGCGTGAGAAGTCTGAAGAAAATGAAGGCCAGGTCGACGAGGAAGTCATCGCAGAGGTCATCTCCAAGATGACCGGAATCCCCATCACCCGACTTTCGGCTGAAGACAGCATGCGTCTGATGAAAATGGAAGACGAACTTCATGGTACTGTCATCAGCCAGAGCGACGCAGTCAAAGCGATCTCAAAATCAGTCCGGCGCAGCCGCAGTGGTTTGAAAGATCCAAAGCGACCCATCGGTTGCTTTATGTTTGCCGGTCCAACGGGTGTCGGTAAAACATTGCTGGCCAAAGCACTGGCTGAATTCATGTTTGGTGACGATGAAGCGTTGATCACCATCGACATGAGTGAATACATGGAAAAACACAACTTGAGCCGCCTGATCGGTGCCCCTCCCGGCTACGTCGGCTACGAAGAAGGTGGACAGTTGACCGAGAAAATCAGGCGACGACCTTACGCGGTGGTGCTGCTCGATGAAATCGAAAAAGCCCATCCCGATATC
>CAZOXC010000004.1:0-18475 GCA_964583205.1 uncultured Pirellulaceae bacterium
GTCCCCATCGCACTGAGTGCGATCGCCATTTCATTGCGGGTACGGGTTTGAGCCAGAATCAGCTCTACATCGGAATTGTCGTCGACGATTTCCTGGAACATGTCCATGGAGCGTTCGTAAGCCGAAACCGCTTCAGTGAGTTTGCCGACCATGTGGTAGATGTTGCCAATCCGCCGGAGTGCCCGCGCGGTTTCCGATTTCAAGTTCAGATTGTCCTTGTTGATGTCGGCAAAATCTTCATAGTAAACAATGATGCCTTCCAGGTAGCGGGCGTCGGCCAGGGAAACGCTGGTTTCGGCCACACTCAGTTGCTTGAGTCCTTCAAATTCGTACTCGCCACCCGAGTTGTTTTTTTTAAAGACGCGACTGACGAACATCTGATCCAACAGCTCGACCGTCAAATCGATGTTGTCTTCAGCTCGGTCAAATTGGATCTGCCGAGCTTCATTGAATTGCTGGGCTTTTTCAAGCGCCAGTCGGGTTTCTTTTTCCTGTTGTTCCAGTTGTGTGTTGCGAGTTTCCAGTTCGTCGAGTGCCCGGCTGGTGTTGAGGTATCCGATCGACGAAGCGAAAGCCGCCACCAGCAGCGCTGTCGCGGCAGTCAGTCCCAGTCCGGCGGCCAGGGGGTTTCGTTTGGCCCAGCGGAAAGCCTGTTCCGTTGCGGAAACTTGACGGGCAGAAATTGGACGACCTTCCAGATAGGCTCGCAAGTCACCTAACATTTCTGATGCGGTCTGGTATCGCCGTTCGGGTTCGCGATCGATGGCTTTCAGGATGATCGTTTGCAGGTCCATTGGTACGGTCGCATCGAGCTTGCGCGGAGGTAGCGGGTCCTGTGAAGTGATTGCTCGAATGATCTCGCCCGGGCTGCCGTCGGCATAGGCCGGTTGCAATGTCGCCAGTTCGTAAAGCACCAGTCCCAGGCAATACACCTCGCTGCGCACATCGTATTTTCCTTCCAGCGATTCGGGCGACATATATTGTGGCGTTCCAATCAGTTCGCCCGTTTGCGTCATCGCCTCGGCAGCAATGTCCTTGACCAATCCGAAGTCGGTCACCCAAAGAGTGCCTTGTTCATCCAGCAACAAATTGCCGGGTTTGATATCGCGGTGCAGCATGTCGTTGGAGTGCGCATAGACAAGTGCATCTGCAGCTTGAGCGACGATCTCGGCGGCCCGCTTGAATCGTTCACGACCTGCCGGCAATTGACTAGCGGCTGGCTCCTGATCCCCGGCGGTCTGGGACACCTCAAAGTCGCCGAAATCGAGTGAAGGAACTTCTTGCTCATCCAGTGGTTGGCTGTCGGCTCCAATGGTCTGTGCGACTTGCGAAGTGTCTCGAGCCCGCTGTGAATCGGCCCGCTGTGAATCGGCCCGCTGTGTTTCTTCGTGCCTGGCTTCCCTTCGTGCCAGACTGATTTCCCGCCTCAAGCTGCGGCCGGCAATGTATTCCATTACGTAGTAGTGGTAATCGTCGGTATGACCAACACCGAAGACACTTACGATATTGGTGTGATGCAGGTTAGCCGCGGCTTTGGCTTCTCGTTCGAATCGTTTGAGATACTTTTCATTTTCGAACGCTCTGGGAAGCAGGATCTTCAGTGCCACGCGTCGTCCCAGTGACTCATGAGAAGCTTCCAGCACAATTCCCATTCCGCCTCGACCCAGCTCCCGCACGATTCGGTAATCACCCAGTCGTTTCAGCTTGTTGATTTCCTGCAATCGGGGAGCAAGCGGATCTGTTAGCGTTGATTGAGAGCTTTTCAACTCCTCGATGATCGCGACCGAGCCCAGTAAGTCTTCGATCTCATCCTTGAATTCCAAATGCGTCTCAGTGAACTTGGAAATCGAAGGAGTTCCACCCGCGCGAAGTTGCCGAGTAAACTCGTCGACGATTTCGTCCAAAATTTGTTCGCGGGTTTTGTTCATGGTTAAATCGGATTCGGAGCGAGTTTACTTGCCCAATTGATGAGACTCGAAAATTTCCTTCAGGCGTTTTAATGCTCTCACATACCGCTTGCTGGCGGCAGCCGGATCAATCCCTAATACGTCGGCAGTTTCAATATTCGACAGCTCTTCGAAATTTCTCAGAGCAATCACTTCTCGATCCATCTCGTTCATTTCCTGCAACGTGACCTCTAAAGCATTGATTTGCTCGGCTTTTTCGATCAACTGACTGACGGATGTCATTTGTGCTACCAGGTGGGCGGCAAGTGCGATTGATGTCTGACCGCCACAATTGGGCCGCAGTAACTTGATCTCTTTGCGAACATCTCGTTTCTCGGCTTCCAGATGCTGCCGATGAATTTCCTGCAAGCGTTGACTGGCTTCCAAACGCAGCCACACAAAAAACGGAATGTCGTTGTCCAGGAATCGATCGATGTGCTTGGCAGCTCGAACATAGGTCTCCTGCAACACGTCCGATTCGGAAACTCGACCTCTTAAACGGTAATCCAGTCTGAAGTGGATGACTTTTTGCAACCGTCGTCGAGCTTCTTCAAAGTGTTTGGCCAACCCTTCTTCCCGCATGGTGCGGATATCATTGACGACAGCAGATTCTTCAGAGCGTTCGTTATTCAAAATTGTGGGTTCCGCAGGTCTGGAAATATCGGCTCAGGATTTTCGGCCGTTCGAACAGGTTGATCATGAGCTAAGCCGATGACCCATTTATATGATATGTTTTTTAACCACTCCGGCGGCAATTCCGACCGCATTTTAACAGTGTTTTACATGTTTTTCGATTTCTTGGTCGTCGAATAATCGGTTTCACGTGTAATTTACTATCGGCCAATCAAAAGTACCTTGAACGTTTTGGGAGATCTAACATGCACAAACTCGATAACAACTCGATCAACAAAACTGTTTACCGACTCCATTCGAGATGGCTTTCCGTGGCGATGGGCGTTTGCTTTTTCATTGGATCAGTCTGCCTGTCCGGTGAATTATCGGCCCAGGAACGAAAGGGTAAAGGCAAACGTGGTGATCGACAAACTGAGCGCGGCGACCAAAACGAAAACGCCGGCCAGGAAAAAGGCAAGCGAACCCGTGGCAAGGGCCAACGTGACGGTGGCCAGCGCGAAAATGGTCAACGCGACGGTGGTCAACGCGGACAAGGCCAACGCGACGGTGGTCAACGCGGCAAGGCGCAACGAGGGCAAGGTCAACGGGGGCAAGGTCAACGAGGGCAGCGTGAATTGACGACGGAATCGTTGCTGAAGACTATGGATAAAGATCAAAACGGTTCGATTGAACTGTCCGAAGCCGGCGACCGGCTGAAACGAAATTGGGATCTCGTTGACAAGGATGGAAACGAAGTAATCGATAGTAAAGAACTTGACCAACTGGTTGCTCGACTACAGGAACTCCGCCAACAAGGCGCTCAGCGTGGCGGCGCACAGCGTGGCGGCGCACAGCGTGGAGACAATCAGGGCAAGAACAACAAAGGCGCACGAAACCGAAGAGGTGGTGGTGAAGATGAAGCCAACACTGATGCGGAAGGTGCAGAACAATCCGATGCCAGAATGCGGCGCCGTAGAAACAAGAAGAATGCTCCGGAGTCTCCCAGCACACCTGTGCAACCCAAACGACCCGAAAAAAAGAGTGACGATAACGACGGCTAGTTCACTAACCATTTCAGGATTGCCTCAATGTTTTACAAACCGTTTTGTTTCGCCTGTTTGATTGTTGTTGCAAACTGTTGGTTCTCGTTCGCTCAGGAGAAATTGAGCGACGAGCAAATCAATTTTTTCGAAACCAAAATTCGTCCCGTACTGGTCAGCAAATGTTATGGCTGCCACAGTAATAAAGTTGGCCAGTTGCGGGGCGGTTTGGCTTTGGATACCCAGGATGCAACACTTGCGGGTGGTGATTCCGGGCCTGCGATCGTGCCTCACGAACTGGATGAAAGCCTGCTGTGGGAGGCCATCAATTACGACGGCTATGCGATGCCGCCCGAAGAACAGTTGCCCGCCGATGTGATCGAGGATTTTCGCAAGTGGATCGAGATGGGTGCTCCGGATCCGCGAGTGACAGTGGCGGCGCAGATCAATTCGAAGATCACTCAGGCTGATATCGAAGCCGGGCGAAAATTCTGGGCCTATCAATCACCTGAGGTCATTCCGGCTTCCGCAGTCGACGATCAAGAATGGCCAAGGAATCAAATCGACAACTACGTTTTGCAATCCTTGGAATCCAGCGATTTAAACCCTGCAGAAGATGCGCTGCCTCACGTCATTTTGAGGCGACTGTGTTTCGATATTACCGGCTTGCCTCCCTCGATTGAACAAATCGACTGGTTCGAGAAACGCTGGGAGCAAAACCCGGATGAGGCAATCGCCTATGTTGCTGACCGCTTGTTGGAGAGCGAGCAGTTTGGCGAAAGATGGGGAAGGCACTGGCTGGACGTCGCTCGCTATGCAGAATCCAGTGGCAAGGAAATGAACACGACTTTTCCACACGCCTGGCGTTATCGCGACTACGTGATCGATGCCTTTAACAAAGACAAACCCTACGACCAATTCGTAAAGGAACAAATTGCCGGCGACCTGCTCCCGGTGGATTCCGATGAAGAATGGACAGAGAACCTGTTGGCAACTGGGTTCCTGACACTTGGCCCCAAGACGCTGACTGAACAAAATCCGATCCAGTTTTATCTCGATCAAATCGACGAACAGATCGATGTGACAACTCGAGTATTCCTGGGCACATCGGTGGCTTGCGCGAGATGCCATGATCACAAGTTTGATCCGATTCCCCAGGCAGACTATTACGCCATGGCGGGTATTTTTCAGAGTACTGATACCCTTTTCGGAACCTTGGATACGTTCCAAAATCGTCGTCCATCGACTTTGGTTCATATGCCGGTCGCCGATCCCAATCCATTCGACGAATCGTACACTCGTGCTGAACTTGAAAAGCTGAAGCAGGAATTGGAAGATGTTAATCGTCGTCTGCAGGAGGCCCGGCAGGCTCGGCGGCAAAACAGAAAGAGCAGCGATGCGCCTGTTAGCGTCGCCAGCGTTGCCAGGCTGAGTGCTCGAGCGGGCGCCTTGAAACTGAAACTGGAGTCGGTCGACGAAGACGGGAACCCCGTATCATTCTGCATGGCTGTTCAGCCGCGCGAACCAAGAGACGCTCGCCTACTGGTGCGTGGCGAGTTCGATCAACCCGCGCAGCAGGTGCCGCGAGGATTCGTGCAGGTGCTGGATGAGAATTCGATCAGCATTGATAGTGATTCCACCGGACGCCTCGAATTGGCCGAGTGGATTGGAAGCGCAGAGAATCCCTTGACGGCGCGAGTGATGGTGAACCGAATCTGGATGCACTTGATCGGACGTGGCTTGGTGACCACATCGGAAAATTTTGGCGCGTCCGGTGAGGCACCGTCGCATCCCGAGCTGTTGGACTATCTGGCGGTTGAATTTGTGGACAACGGGTGGTCAGTCAAACAAATCATCAAGCAAGTAGTGACTTCCCGCACGTATCGGATGAGCGGCGAATTCAACGAGAGGGCGTTTGCTCGTGATCCGGAGAACCGGCTGGTTTGGCGAGCCAATCCGCAGAGACTGGATGCAGAGCAATTTCGTGATGCGATGTTGAGTATCAGCGGTGAGATTGATTTGCGGCGACCGCGTGGTTCGTTAATCGCGAAAGTAGGCGACGGAGTTGTTCGTGATGGAGTGATCTTTTCTGAATTTAATTCGAATTCCGACCAGAACACCAATACCCGCAACAGGCGGAATCGCAAAGGCAACTCGATGACGAATCGGCAAGGTTCAACTCCGCAATACAGCGTTACCGAAATTGATCGAGCCGAGAAATTTCGTTCGGTCTATTTGCCCATTATTCGCGACAACCTGCCAAGATCCCTGGAGGTTTTTGATTTTGCCGAACCGAGTATGGTCGTTGGGCAGCGCGAAGCTTCGAACACTTCCGTGCAGGGCTTGTACCTGCTGAACAACGATTTTGTGATTCAGCAGGCAGATGCGATGTCGACGAGGCTGATGAAGTCCAGTAGTGATTTGCAGCAGCAGGTCCAGTTGGCTTTTAATCTGGCCTACGGAAGAAAAGCATCTGTGGATGAGATGAAGATCGCAGAAGAGTTTTTTGGCCAGTACATGACGGGCGACAACGATTTTGCCCGTCAACGTGCGCTCAGCGCATTTTGTCAGGCACTGTTCGGGTCCGCTGAATTCAGATTTTTGAACTAGTGCGACAAACGGGCGTCGTTTAACAGTTGAAAGACGCTCCAGTGGAATGGCAATCGCAGTTTACTAACATGAGTTGACGTCGGAGTTAGAAGATGATTTTAAAACAGGCAGTCAATCCCGGTCTTTCTCGTCGGCAAGTCCTCAAAGCGGTTTCGTCCGGCTTTGGTTACCTGGCTTTTTCAGGTATGGCTTCGATGGCAGCAGCCCAGGAAGAACAACGGACAAGTTCAGGTAATCCGCTGGCGCCAAAAGCTCCGCACTTTCCGGCCAAAGCCAAACGAGTCATCTTCCTGTGCATGGGTGGTGCGCCTTCGCATGTGGACACGTTCGACTACAAACCGAAACTGCACACTGATCATGGCAAAGCTGGTCGCTACGGCGGCAAGCTTCTGCGATCGCCCTGGAAGTTTCAGCAGCATGGCGAGGGTGGTTTGTGGATGTCAGAGTTGTTTCCCAACCTGGCCAGACAAGCCGACGAATTGTGCATGCTCCACGGGATGAATTCCGATCAGCCCATTCATTCTCGAGCCGTCACACAAATGCATACGGGCAATGCCCAGTTTATTCGACCCTCGCTGGGAGCCTGGTCCTTGTATGGATTGGGGACTGAAAACGAGAACGTTCCCGGCTTTATTTCGGTGAACGCGCCCGCCGGCAATGCGCAGAGTTTTGGAAGCGCTTTCCTGCCGGCCATTTATCAAGGTACAAAATTGGGCGGCGGAGGTCGACGTCAAGCGGCTCGAGCGATGGGCGGTAATCGTGGCAGCCGTGATGTCGTGCCGGACATTTCCAATTCTCGACTTTCCAAAACTCAGCAACGCCAGCAGCTTGATCTGATCCAGGCTTTGAATCGAGAGAAACTGCAACGAGATCAAAACCATCCCGGCGTTGAAGGCGTGATCGAATCTTTTGAACTTGCCTTCCGCATGCAGGATGCGATGCCCGAGCTGATGGATATCGAACAGGAAACTGCCAAGACAAGAGAGATGTATGGCATCGGTAGTCAACCAACGGATAGCTTCGGCCGGCAATGTCTGCTGGCTCGCAGGTTCGTTGAATCGGGCGTGCGGTTCGTCGAAGTGAACAATCGTAGTTGGGACCATCACCAAAATATTGAAACCCAATTGCCGCCCAAGTGCGAAGAGATCGATAAACCGATCGCGGGTTTGCTGGCCGACTTGAAACAGAGAGGCTTGCTGGAAGATACGCTGGTCGTTTGGGCGGGCGAGTTTGGTCGGACTCCCGCAGCACAAAATGGACGCGGTCGCGATCACAATAATAAAGGCTACACCAGTTGGATGGCGGGTGGCGGAGTTAAGGGTGGTTTCAGCTATGGCGCCACTGATGAATACGGATACGAGGCAATTGATGGCAAGTGCCATATCCATGACTGGCACGCAACCATGCTGCACTTGATGGGGCTGGACCATGAGCGGCTTACTTACCGGTATGCCGGTCGAGATTTCCGGCTGACGGACGTGCATGGAAACGTTTTGAATGAGATTCTTGCCTGATCTGCGGCAGCATGTGCTTGCTGCAACAAACCTCAATTGATACACATAATACGTCGGCCAGTTTGCCGGCGTATTTTTTTTGACAGGTTTGTTGGACCGAAACGCATGAAGACTCATCCCAAAGTAGAAACGCTCAGTTGGCACGGTGGCTCCGATGGGTACTTGATCATGATTGATCAAACACTGCTGCCCAATGAACTGGTCGACCTGGAGTGTCGGGATGTGGAGACGGTCTGGCAGGCAATCAAACGCTTGAGCGTGCGCGGTGCGCCGGCAATTGGAATCGCTGCCGCTTATGGTGTGGTCATTGGGATGCAGGATTTGCAGGGCAAGAAGTTTAACGAGCGATTTGCCGAAGTGAGCAAGTATCTGGCCGAGTCCCGCCCGACTGCGGTCAACCTGTTTTGGGCACTGGATCGCATGCAGGATGTCGTGGAATCCGCAAAGGGCAGCGACGATGACAAACGGCAAGAACTTTTAAATGAGGCGCTGACCATTCACGAAGAGGATCGTCAGATGTGTCATGCGATTGGCAAATTCGGTGCGGCCTTGCTGGAAGACGGTGACAATGTCTTGACCCACTGCAACGCCGGTGGGCTGGCGACTGCTGAATACGGCACTGCCTTGTCGGTATTTTTTACAGCACAGGACGAGGGAAAAAAGATTGGTGTATTCGTTGATGAGACTCGCCCGTTGCTGCAGGGGGCTCGATTGACTTCCTGGGAATTGATGCAGCGAGGGATTGAAGCCACGTTGATCTGCGATTCGATGGCTGCCCAGGTGATGCGTGAAGGCAAGATCAATGCTGTGATCACGGGTGCTGACCGAGTTGCCTCCAATGGCGATGCAGCCAACAAGATTGGAACCTACTCGGTAGCCGTACTGGCTCGGCATCATGGAATTCCATTTTATGTCGCCGCTCCCAGTTCAACGTTCGATATGTCTATCGCCAGCGGAGAAGAGATTCCCATCGAACAACGAGACTCGGCCGAGATCACGGAAGGGTTTGGCAAGCGAACGGCGCCAGAAGGAGTGACTGTATACAATCCCGCCTTTGACGTGACTCCTGCCGAGTACATCGCGGCAATCATTACGGAAAAAGGTGTTGTTGAGCCGGTGAATCGAGAAAATATTCTGCACACGTTGGGGATTGTCTAGCGGATCTGCTCAGACAATCTTTTGAGGCAGGGTGATTTCAATTGGGCGTTGCAAGCGTTTGATCGACCAGGTCTTTGAACGACTGTTTGAATTCTTCGCTGGCAGGAGAAACATGGGTGGCTCCTGAATCGATCACAAACAACTTTTCAGAGTCGGCAGTTCCCGCTGCCTCGAACAGTCTCTGGCCAAAGCGAATCGGAATGACTCGATCGTCAGTGCCGTGTCTTTGCAGCAACGGTCCTTTGTAATCGGAGATTCTCTCGACCGAATTCATGCGGTTTCGCATCAATGCTCTGACTGGAAGCCAGGGAAATTTGGCCGCCGCGACGTCGGTCAGTGAAGAAAATGTGCTCCGCAAAACCAGTGCGCCAATTTCGTTTTCACTGGCCACGAAAACGGCGACGCCACCGCCCAGCGACCTGCCAAACACCACGATGGAATCGGGCTGATATCCTTTGTTGATCAAAAAATCGTATGCGGCCTGGCCGTCCAGTTCGATGCCTTTGGCCGAAGATGACCCTGCACTGTCTCCGTAGCCACGATAGTCGATCGCGAATACTGAACAATCCATTCGAGTGCCCAGATTGACAACATAGTTTGTTAAATTCCCTAACCACTCGCCATTGCCATGGAAAAACAGAATCACGCCTCGGGTGTTTTCCGGCTCGAAAAGCAGTCCGCTGATTTTCACATCATCGGACGTGTTGAGTTCGACTTTGCTCAGCCAGGGGTGAGCACCCTCGATGGACAAGCCCTTTTCGCGAGGTGCCGGGAATAACAGAAAGGGTTCCAGGATGACCAGCATCACCATGATCAACAAGTAACCGACAACCAGTACAAGTATCCAGTTCACGATGCGTTTCTTCCATGGACCTGTTCGCGAATCGGGTTCACCGGGTGTTTGGTCGGCACTCATGTTACTTACACTCCAGACACAAAGTTAATCGCGACCGAGATCGCGATTCCCATGATCAACATGCCCGATAACGCGAATCGATCGTGACTGTGAAATTGAACTTCCGGCAGAATGTCGCTGAGTGAAATACAGATGAAGACGCCTGCTGAAAACCCAAGTGAAATTCCCAGTACCAGCGTTTGCGATTCATTTAGCTGAGAAACCCCCAGCATCGCCAGCGCTGCACCCAGAGGGCAAAGCAGAGCAAATACCCAACTGGTGATTCGTTGTCGGGCGAGCGAAATGTTCTTGGCGGTCATCAAGGTGGTGATGGACATTGAATCGAGTGGCTTGTGCAGCAAAATTGCCAGGAAGATGCCGAACGCGGGCAAAGTGGATTGGCTCAGTTGGGCGGACTTGTATGCCACTGCCAGCGCAATCCCGTCAATTATTGTGTGAATGGCAAGTCCGAAAAATAATCCGCTCCAGCTGATATCTCTGTGGGAACGATGATGATGTTCGTCGTCGCAATGATCGGTCTCGCAGGGCGCATCATGCTGATGAAAGTCAAAAATACGGATTAGAAAAAACATGAACAGCAGTCCGGCTAACACGGAAGCGCAGGACCAGACGATCTCATCACCCAGCAATTGAATCGACAGCGGCAGCAGATGCAGAATTCCAACACCCAGCATCACGCCCGCTACCAGAGAAAGGATCATCTGAGTGCGTCGATGATCGATCTTGAAGAGTTGCGGAATCCGGGCACCGGCAAGCGAAGCCGCCACAATCAGCAGGCAATAAATGATCAACCAGGCTATCAATTCTCGTCCAGATCCAAAAAAACATCGAGTCAGCCGGCAATCATAGCCTTGTTACCGCTCAAGTTGTAGTGTTGATTCTGGTTGTGGCTGCAGATCATGGTTGAATTGGGTGTGCGGTTGAAGCTGCCGGCAGCAGGGCTCGGCCGGGTCAATCGTCAGGCCGAAATAACCACGGATGCTGGACTGAATAAACTCGGGCCGAACATACTTGGCAATCGAGTGCTTGGAACCTGCCAGATGGCCCACTTCGTAGGTCTGGACTTTACTGTCAAAACAATTCAATCGCCTCAAGCTATGCAGCGGAGAAAGGCCTTTGGGATTCTGCGAGCCGCACTTGAGTCGATAGATCGCCAGCGCATGGTCTTTCTGGTTTTCGAAACTGACTACCTGCCCGATGACTCGACTCGCTTGCTCCAATTGATGATTGCAGCGAGGCCAATCGCAAGCCGCCACCGGTGCGATGAATGCCATACGGAGTTGAGACTCTTGCCAGGATTGGGCCGTCACCGACCCCTGGTCCACGAAATCAGCGATTTGTTGGCTGGTGGAAAGCAGGAATTGTGCGCCCAGGCTGTAGCCTACCAGTCCCAGTTCCTGCCTCGAATCATAATATTGAAGATAGCGGGCAAAATGTCGTCCATGAATGATTGCTCGGCGCGAGTTGTCATCAAATTCTTGAATTCGCAATTTGTTTTCGTCCGCAGGCCAGTGCCAGATGACGAATCGGATCGGCCGCCGCTGCTTGCAGTTGCAATAGATGTTTTCGTAAACCTGAATGCCTCGATTAAGAGACCAGTTGGGGTTTGTGCGGTTTCCATGCACATAAAACATGGTGACTAAATCATTGGTCTGGTTATGCCGAGCGATCAATTCGGCAGCGTCGCGGACTTGCCAGGAACGCCGACCGCTGGAGTCCATTGCATATTCAAGCGTGGGAACTTCGTCGAGCGAATCCAGTTGCCCGGAAATATTTCGACTGGTGACCCACCAGACCTCATCGGTTTCTCGAATCGAAAAGTGTTTCTTCGAGGCCACCTGGCAGTAATGATCTTGATCCCAGAATCGGTGGGCGGGCAGGCAGCCGGTTCGCGATTGCCCATTGAGCAAATTGGGAAGCCACACCAGCAGGATCGCGCAGCACAGAAATACCTCGCGGCAACGAGGCAATCGAACGACCGGTAAAATCGTTGTAATTGGTTTAAAGTTGCGTTTTGACAACATCAGGTAAACTTTGTTGCAAAAAATCAACGTGTTACGTTTGCTTCCTGGTAGCCAGGTTGTACGGTTTGCTGGCTCATTCTGTTTTGGTTTGAGCGCTTTTTCGTGGAGGCAAATACAAATATGACGATCGCAAACAAACTAATTCTCGGCGCTCTTGCAGCCTGCTTTTTGATCTCATCCGTTGGATGTGCCAATGGTCCCTTGCGGAGTCTATTGCGCGGAGCTCCTTGTAACTCTTGTCAGCCCCCGTCCATCCAGCCGCCGTCCAATACGGCTCCAGCATGTACCAACTGCTCACCGGGCCAGCCAGCAGCCACGATCGACGGCTACAGCACAAACTATGGTGACACCAGTTTGGGTGGTGCAACATTGGGTGGCCAAACGGTTGCCGGCAGCAATTACCCTTCCTCAAATTACGGATCACCGACATATAACGATCCGTACTACGGAGGATCGAGTTTCCAAGGCTCAACAGTTAACCCGGGTTTCGGTGATCCCTATAGTAGCGGTTCTTTCAATGGTACCGTTGTCCCGCCGATTAACTTGCCCAGCCCAAATCGCCAGTAGTCCGTCGAACGCGGAATGGCATTCTGAATTACAAACTGAACCAACCGACCCGCAATTCGGTTGGTTTTTTTCGTGCAATCGGCCGAGTTTCCTGATCGCAGCCTGATTTCAGTCCAACTCCGGACATAGCAGGTGGTAAAATAATATGTCTGAACAATTCCTGACGCTTGGGTAAATCTTCGATGTGCACAATGAGGCGATTTAAATTTCTGTTGGCGATTTCGACCTTCGCCCTGCTGGTTTCATGGCTTGCTTTGGTCCCAAGTGACTTGCAGGCTCAAATCGGCGCGGGACAGACAACGGCCGAGCGAGGTCGGTATGGCGAAACGATCACACAAAAATGGCAAGTCGGTGCATTGATTCGAACCGGCAGCCAGGATGCTTCATCGATTGAAATCGCGATCCCTGTTCCAACCGACTGGGACGAGCAGAGTGTGTCACTGGTGGAAGATGACATTTCTTCTTCGATCCGAAATGTGAAGTACCAGATGCTGGATGATGGCGTCAGACGGATGACGGCCACAATTCCACGTATTCGTGCCAACTCGGGTGTCAAAGTGCTGATCACGTTTGAAGTTCAAACTAAAGCGATTCTGAAGCCTGAACGGACTGACAACCTGGTGATCCCTTACAAGCCTGATCGCGATATCAAAAGGCACTTGAACTCCAGCCGGTTGATCAATCATCGCAAAACCGAATTCAAAAAGCTCACCAAAGAACTTGTTGAGGGCAAAGAAACGGATTGGGAAAAAGTTGAGGCGATCTTCAATTGGGTGAAAGACAATATCACGCCAATCGATACGGAAGAAGTTCGTGGCGCTCAAATTACATTCAAAAGGCAGGAAGGTAACGGCGAAGACATGGTCAACCTGTTTGTTGCCTTGTGCCGATCCTACAAAGTACCCGCCAGAATTGTGTGGGTCGACGGTCTGCAATATGCCGAATTCTATCTGGAAGACGAGAACGGTGAAGGAACCTGGTTTCCCTGCCAGCCCGACGGTTTTCCCGAATTCGGACAGATGACCAGCCCTCGAGTCATCCAACAAAAAGGCGACAATATCAAAGTCCCTGGTTACAAGGATCGTTTGAGGTATGTGCCCGAGGTCATTACTGGAAGTAGCTCGGGACCTGGGCCGGACGTTATCTGGGTGCGGCGGATCATTACTGATTAACAATCAACTTTCAAGAAAGATTTTGCAGGGGCAACTGCAAGAGACTCAAAATGCGATTTGATTTACCACTCTCCGCAACAACTCTACGATCCCTGATCCTGTTGTTGGTCATTCATGCGCAACTGGCCATCTGGCAGCCGAACTTGAGGCAACTGGAAGCGCAGGAAGACGTCATTCAGACTGCCCCGGAATCGGTGATTGAGAAGTGGGAATTCGGATTGGAGATCTCCAGCGATGGAAACGCCGCCGGAGTTCTGGCGTCGGTCCCCGTTCCAATCGAGTGGCCCGAGCAATCCATCGAAATCCTGAAAGAAAACGACGACTCGCCGATTACTCGTTTGTCCTACAAAAAGATCGGCAAGAATGCCAAGCAGCTAATTATCAAGATCAATCGAATGCATCCCGGTGACATTGTTGTCGGCTCGGTGATCATGGAAATCGAGAAGTCGACGATTGAAGTTCCCGATTCCACTGCTGAACTTCGGTTCCCAACCCGGTCCGAAACCAGAAAATTCAGCCGGTATCTGGAGCCAAGTCCCTATATCGAATCTCGACATCCCAGGATCAAGGAGCTGGCGGCTGGGCTCGAAATTGATGAGTCAGCGACGCCCTGGGAACAGACTCGATCGATATTCGAATGGGTGCGTGACAATATTACTTACGAGTTCGATCCTACCATTCGAACTTGCCTGGAAGCACTCGATCGCGAACAGGGCGATTGTGAAGAGATGTCTTCGTTGTTTATCGCGATCTGTCGCGCGCGAGGTATTCCGGCTCGAGCGGTCTGGATTCCCGATCACACTTATCCGGAATTTTGCCTGCTCGATGAAGCTGGCGATCCCCACTGGTTTCCTTGTCAAGTTGCAGGCGAATACGAATTCGGCAGCATGAACGAGACGAAACCGATTTTGCAAAAGGGTGACAAATTCAAAATCGCCGGCCATCAGAACGAGCTGCGATACATCCAGCCAACGCTAACGGCCAAGGATCATGATATTCCGCCAACCGTGAAGTGGGTGATGCGGAAAATCGAAGATGAATAGAGGGCCGAATCCGGTTTCGCCTACTCTTTTCTGGCCAAACGAGGAACCGGTCGCAACAGGATCAGATTTTCGTGCTTGAGAAAGTACTGGCAACTCGCCACTTCTTCCAGCACGCAGTTTACTTTCGAACGCAGCTCCGACAAATGTTCGTTGCTTGTTACGATCAGCGAATCCGGTTGACCATCTATGAACGACTGGGGCGAGACTCTGGGTTTGGGCTTCCAGAATCTGTCTCGATCGAGTGAGCCGATGATCGAGTCGTTTTCATTGAGTTCAAAGATCGGTTTGCGGCCATAAAAGATCCATGATGATTCCAGCCCTCGATAGGATGCGATTGTGGTTTCGGGATGTTGCGCCCTGATCTCATTCAGAATCAAACTGTGCTGCTGGTTTTCGCTGACAGTTGCGGTGGCGAATCCAAAGAACCCGATCACCAGTGCGACTGCAGAAATCGACAACGTCACAACCGATGTTGAAAACTTCCGCCGGAAAGCCAGCCACAGTCCACCGATTCCACCGCAAACAGGGAGCAGCCCCAGCAAGATCAACCAGGATCCATTGGTCAAATATTCTTGCGACGCAAACCACAGCGCGGCCAACATAAAGATTCCCGAAAGGACCAGGCAAGCCAGTGAAACCTTGAACCAGCGCGACTCGATTTGAATTGCCCGGTTGGAGTCAGTTGAAATGTCGCTGGCGTTTTGCTTTGATTGAGAACGCACCAGTCCAATCAGGAAACAGGCTGCCAACATTGCCAGCGCTGGATAGCAGGGAGTGACGTAGCTGGGCAGCTTCGTGCTGGCGATCGAAAAAACGCCAACTTGGACTCCGACCCAGCAAGCCAGAAACACCATCGCCGCTGAATTTCCGACACGGCTTTGCTTAACCGAGTTGCGCCAGTTCAAAAAAGTCGGAACCGCGAACACCGACCAGGGAAAAAATCCCACCAGAATCGCCACCGGGTAGTACCATAGACCGCCCGAGTGGTTTTCGTAAACCGTTGAAGCTCGACCAACATTTTCGTCGAGGAAAAAAATGCGTAGCCAATCTCCATTCGTCTGCAGTCCCACCATCGTGTACCAGGGCGCAGCCACCAGCAAAACAATGGCCGCACACGTCAAAGGTCGCATCGCCCATAATGTCCTGGCGAAATGCCAAGGGTGAAAAGTTCGCGCAATGCGAGTCACCATTTGGCGGGCTTGTTCACTGAATTTATTGAACGGGTGAGTGCTCGATGAAACGGTTTCGGCTCGACCTGGCAAACGCTGAATCAGCATGAACATCCCGATGATTGCCATGGGCAACACCACAGCAACCGGGCCTTTGGCAAGTACTCCGAAACCCATGGCAATATACATTCCGGCGATGTTCCGCCAGTCGCTGGGAAACCAGCTTGTCTGGTTGGGTAATTTGAAAACGTCTCGCGCATAGAACCATAACGCCAGTGTCGAGCAGAAGATCAGTACCGAATCTGGAGTCGCCGCTCGCGCCGCCACCACAAACATCAAGCTGCTGGCAAGCGCAATCCCGCTTAACAATGCCACTCGACGATCAAACAGCCGAGCCGCAATGCCATAGGTTAGTAGCACGGTTCCGATTCCGCATAGCGCTGACCAGAAACGAGCCGAGAATTCGTTGACTCCGAAAACCTGGTAGGCAGAGATCATCAGCCAGTAGAGTAGAACCGGTTTTTGGTAGCGGAGTTCGTCGTTGAAAATCGGAACGACCAGATTGCCTCGCTCCATCATTTCCAGCGCGCAGCCAGCGTTGCGAGGTTCGTCTCGATCCCACAATTCAGCTCCACCCAGGTTGATGAAAAAAACCAGAGCCGAAATCGAAGTGAGAATCAATAAATGGGTAGCCGTGCGGTTCAAGTGCAACTCCTTTTGCGAACAGGGATTTTAAGACGGTCGCCGGTATTCACCAACGGCAACTGTCTGTGCCCCCTTCCGCAACACAAGTTGGGCCATTAATCTGCAATCACACTGCAAAATCTCTGAAAAATCATGGCAATTCAGTCGCTCGAAAAATCCAAAATCAAAATCGTCCTGCTGGAAGGAATTCACCAGCAGGCCGTTCAGACACTGGCTGAGCAGGGTTATGAGAACGTTGTACAATTCCCCAAATCGCTGGTAGGCGAAGAGCTGGCAGCGGCGATCAGTGATGCCCATTTTGTTGGAATCCGCTCGCGGACAAAATTGGATCAACGAGTGCTTGAGCAGGCTGCCAAACTGGTTGCCATCGGCTGTTTTTGTATTGGAACGGATCAGGTGGATTTGGACTTTAGCTTGTCCAAAGGGATTCCGGTTTTCAACGCGCCCTTTTCCAATACTCGGAGTGTCGCGGAACTGGTTTTGGCGGAAGCGATCCTGTTGATGCGTGGCATTCCGGCCAGGAACGCGGCCGCACATCGAGGTGAATGGAAAAAGTCGGCGGCAGACGCCAACGAAATTCGCGGCAAGACTCTGGGGATCATTGGCTACGGAAACATTGGCTCGCAAGTCAGTGTGTTGGCGGAGTCACTGGGGATGAATGTGCAGTTTGCTGATATCCGCAACCGCTTGCCCCTGGGGAATGCCAGAGAAATTCCGCTGGGCGAGTTGCTGGAAACTTCGGATGTTGTCAGCCTGCATGTGCCGCAATCGGATCAAACTGAAAACCTGATCGGGGTGACGGAACTGAGTCGTTTAAAATCTGATGCCGTGTTGATCAATGCTTCGCGAGGCAGCGTGGTCGACATTAGTGCATTGGCCAGGGCCTTGCAGGCTAATCAGATTCGTGGCGCCGCGATTGATGTGTTTCCTCGCGAGCCGAAGTCGCAAGGAGAACAGTTTGAGTCAGAACTTCGCGGGCTGGACAACGTGATTTTGACTCCGCACATCGGCGGCAGTACGGTCGAAGCGCAACAAAACATCGGCCGCGAGGTTGCCAACAAGTTCGTGATGTTCAGCGACAATGGAACATCGATGGGTGCGGTAAATTTTCCGGAAGTCGCATTGCCTGCTCAGGATGGCAAGCATCGCCTGCTGCATATTCACGAAAATCGGCCGGGAGTGCTTTCGGCAATCAACCAGGTGTTGTCCGAAAATCAGATCAATATCTCGGGCCAGTTCCTGCAAACCAACAAACAGCTTGGTTACGTCGTGCTGGATGTGGACAGCGAATACAGCGAGTTGGCATTGGAAAAGTTGAAGCAAGTCGATTCGACTATCCGCTGCCGAGTGTTGTGGTAACGGCCCTTGGTTGCCACCGCCCAGTTGATCGGCACTCAGTCAATCGGCGCTCAGTCAATCGCATTCAATCAAGCGGCCCACCATCCGCCGTTCACATGTAGCGTCTGTCCGGTCATGTAAGACGAAAGATCGCTTGCCAGAAACAGAATGACATCGGCGATTTCCGTTGGTTCAGCAAACCGAGCCAGAGGGACGTTCATCAGCATGGCTTTGCGATTTTCTTCGGGGATCGATTCGCCCATTTCCGTGTTGACGACTCCGGGGGCAATCGCGTTAACTCGAGTTTTGCCTCGAGCAAGTTCGCGGCTGAGAACTTTAGTCAGAGTCATGACACCGGCTTTGGCAGACGCATAGTTGGCCTGCCCGAAGAATCCGGTGACGGCCGACAGCGAGGCCACGTTAACGATCGCCGAATTTTCACCGAAGTGATTGACGGCCGCTTTGCAGCTGTTGAAAACGCCAGTCAAGTTCGTGTCGATAACATCCTGCCATTCGGCCCCCGACATTTTTTTGAAGCTGCGGTCGCGGAGGATACCGGCGTTGTTGACCAGGATATCCAGTGAGCCGAATTTTTCAGCCGCGGTCGCCATCATGGCATCCAGTTGTTCAGTGTTGCGAACATCGGCAGCGGCTTTGATTG
>CAZOXC010000005.1:0-18392 GCA_964583205.1 uncultured Pirellulaceae bacterium
TTGGTTTGGTTAAGTACTCGGTCACAACCTGGATTGCAAAGTGGTACCTGGGCAGCCACGAATCTCGTTGTCCTGTTTTCGGGATGAATCAGGATTTTGCCAAGGTGCTCCCTGTTCTCAAGTCCGACCTTGTTGAACGAGGCACCGCCATTGGTTGATTTGTATTAACCATCTCCGTAGCCCACACTTCGCTGCGAGTTGTTCTCGCCGGTGCCAACCCAAACGGTAAAGCGATCGTTTGGATCAACGGCAACACAACCGATCGAGTAGGAACCGTAGTTTTCAAAAATCGGTTTCCAGGTGACGCCGGCGTTGGTTGTTTTCCAGACGTTGCCGGATGCTGCCGTTACGTACCAAGTGCTGCGATTGACCGGATCAACGGCGATGTCGCTGATCCGTCCCGACATCAGTGCGGGACCGATGCCTCGAAAACCCAGCGACGAGACCAGGCCTGAATTGATTCCGGGCGCCGGATCTTCGGGCTCGTCAGAATCCTGAGCGAATGTCTGGCCGGTTGTCAGCAGGCAAGTCACGATTGCCGCAATAAACAGACGTGTACCTTGATTAAAAAATGAACTCGAGTGCATGATGCGTCTTCTCCAGAAGTGATCTCTTATGAGACAAAGCTTTAGCTACGAAGCGTTTGTATTTTGACTACCAGATAGTGTAGTTCGTAGCTGGGAAGGCTGAATCAGACGCGAGGGAATTTGTTGGCATTTTCACCCTGAAAATCGGCTTATTCCCTCACTTGGCCTGAATGTACCCATCCAACGCGAGCATATTGATGTAGCTCGACTTTGCGAGTCGTCGAATCATGGCCTTACGACTCGGAGAGTCGAGCTATTATCTGAGATCAACTGGCCGTCAGAAACGGGCTCTACGAATTCTGCGAATTTCGATATTGCGCGATGATTCCATCCAAACAATACTCCGTCACATCTGATGCCGGGCCCCACACGATGGCTTGATTGCTTTTTTCAATGAACTGGTTCAACTGAACCACGGCTTCACGCACTTCCTGTTCGCATTCCAGTTTCATAATCGCTTCCATCCGCTTTTCGACCTCGCGTTTGAGAACTAACGCGGGTGGCAGCAAGTTCAGCTTTTCATGTTTGGCTTTTTGGCGCAGCCACCAATTGCCGTCGATCATATCGGCCGGATCAAGCTGCAGCGGTTTTCCAAAACCCTCGAAGTGATCGAATTTTCCTTCTTCAATCGCTGCCTGAATTTTGTTCTCCGCAATTTTTTGTAGTGCGTCGAGTAGGGACATTTACCCAATGTTGTTAATTCGAGTTTTCTTGCATGCGGTCATGGAATTTACTTGCCTCTTCACCCTCGCAATTCTTAGGATTATAGAGACGAATGCTGTGCCTGCAGAGCAAGTGAACACAACAAACTTTCTGGACTATTCGTAATTGTGACTCCTTTTCTAATTTCGACCAAGATTCGTTATGTTGAAAAAATTGACAAGTAGTTTGTGTTTTTCGGTTGTCCTCTGGTGTTTTTCCATTGGCGGTGTGGCGCAAACTGAAACTAAGGATTCGTTAGCTCGCGAGTTATTTCGAACGACATCATCCGGTTTCAAAAACTCCGCTTTGCATAGTTCACGGATTCGGGACCGTATTTTTGCTCACCTCAAATTCTCTGAATCCCAGCAAGAGGAAATGCTCGCAATAGATGAGGATATCAAGCGGAAAATTGATCAACTCAAATCAAAACCTGTGGAGTGGGATGTATCGGATGTGAATTCGTCTCCGCTGGAAGAACGCGACCAGCAAATTTTTGAGCTCGAAAAGTCGAAACTGCAGCGTGCGGAGTCGATTTTGCTGCCCTTTCAGCGCGAAAAGCTGTTCCAGGTTTCGAATCACTTGAATCTTGGGAAGGGCGTTCTGTTTGGTCAATACAATCGCAATGCCCTGTTGGACGACATGGTCGATATTTCCATGTCGGAACGGACGAAGCTTGACCAGGCGATCAGTGATTCTCGGAAGGAATTTAATGAGGAATTAACGGAGTTGTGGCTGAAGTATCATAAGCAGATAAGAGCTTCAACACCCGCCGCCGAATCTGGCCTGGGTGACTTGCTGGGCGATCCTGCACCCATTCGATTGAAATTGAAATGAATACTATTCAACGATTGTTAATCCTTACGCTGAATGCCAACCAGGCGCATCTGCTGTTGGTTGCTGTAATTGGTGTTTGCCATTTGGCTTCCAGTCATCCTTGCTGCGCGCAGGAAACAAAAAGTGACTTCATTGGGTTTGAATTTTTGAATGCAAATGAAGCGACTCTGTTTCAGCTAATCGCTAACCCGGTCGTGGCCGAAGAGATTGGAGTAAGTCAGGATCAACAAACTCGCGGCTATCGTCTATTCACTGACATGAGGCGGACAATTTCCGACCAAACTGCCACACTTACGCTTCCGCCTGTTTCGCGCAAGGCTTTTGATTCGATGAGCCCCACAGAAATGGCGAAATTTAAACAACAACAAAAGGAAATTATTGAAAAGCGTCAGAAAATAGAATCTGAAATCCATGAGCAATACCACGAACAGTTCTTCGAAGTTCTTTATCCGGCTCAACGTGATCGACTTGCTGAATTAGTGTTGCAGTCTCATTTGAATCGCGGAATTGTGTTTGCGGAGTATGACAATCAGCAAATAGCTGAATTGACTGACATTTCAAATGAAGAAAAAGAAACCTTGCAAGACGCCGCGGAGTCCGCGCGGGCCGAGTTTCTAACAAAGGTCAATGAACTTTATCGCAAGCACCATTTGAAAATACGAGAATCTCTGGATGCCGATTCCTTGGAAAAGATCGAACGCGTCTTCGGCGAGCCACTCGAACTAAAACCAGAAGACATTTATCCAACGGCACGAGTTAGAAAATAGTCTTTACCGTTTTAAATGGTTGACTCAGCTAGATGCGGTGAAGAGTCTTCGAGCTGGCTGGCGATGCACTTTATTCCATAAGTGACCAGTCTATTGGGTAGGGGTTTTTACCCAATGAAGACTTGAGATGTTGTTGCTTACAGACACAGAATTTGCTTGCCCCTGCCTTTGAACTTTCTAAGATCCAGTAAGGAGGGAATCATGAAACACTACCTGGCACACAATTCACTCGTCGTGCTATTCGGCGGTGGGGGAGGTTTGTTTTGAGAATGCAAATCACTGGGTGTACTCTTATTGCGATTTGCGTCGGTTTGTTTTTGCCAGTTAGTACAAGCTCGGCGCTAGGAGGGATGATTGAATGAACGCAACCGTGATTCCCTGCATTCTTTTTCTGAGTGTATTTTCAGTCAGCTTGTTTGCACAAAGTTCCGGCAATGATCCACTGGACGCCATTTTCGAGAATATCAATTCGAAAGACCCCGTCAAAGCGACAACTGGTCTGTTGTCTAAAACATATCAACAAGAAATCGCATTTTCAGATGAGCAGCTTGAACAGGTTTTGGATTTGAATGACATTCTTCGGCGAGAAATCAAACAAATCAGAACCCAACCGTATGAAATTGATTTAGGCGCTGAAAATCCATTTGCAGAAGGAGAGGCGATGGAGCAACAGATTCACGACTTTCGCAAGTCTCATAATGAATTGATGCGTTCCAAACTACTTCCCAATCAGCTGTTTCGTTACAAGCAGTTGGTGGTATGGAAATCACTCAGTTCTAAAAATTCGTTCGGGCCTTTTTCAAGTCGTTTTGACTTTGATGAAATAGCTGACATTGCAACAGAAGAACGTCGAGCGCTGGACGCAAAAAGCATCGAACTTCAACGGAAGTTTGAAGACAAACTCTCCCAGTTATGGATGGACAGCCATCAACGGATCCGCACAGCACAGCCTTTGACCGTTAAGGAAGGCCTGGATCAATTGCTGGGCGAACTAGGCCGTGCTTGCGCTGACCAATTCCGACTGAACCAGGACAAGACAATGTCGCAATCACTTTACGAGGGATCGTCCACTAGGAATACTTGATTAAAAGAAAGTTGAGCAAATGAATACTACATTGACTCTCGTTAGCCTGTTGATATTGCCGACAACCTGGGCAATAGCACAAGAAGCAGAGCAAAAGGAATTGGAGAAATTGCAACAGACCAGATTGATTATGCAAATCATGAATGGTTCGCAACCGACCCTTACACCATCAAGGGTTAGCGTGGGATCTGTTGAAATTCCAGAGCAAGCTCTCCAGATGATGCGAATAATAAGCACATCCGACCTGCAATTGAGCGAAGAGCAAACTTCTACATTTAGCCGCCTGATTCAAGAATAGCACAAGTCGATGAAGCGGCGGTGCGAAATACTCGGGATGTCGATGTGCTGATTCGGCCCGAAGACTTAATTCGTGTCAAAGAGGCGATGACTGCAGCCGGTTTTTACTTTCGTGAGACGGCTGGTCTAAGCATGTTCGTTGAAACAGAAGATGCACCAGCCAGGGATGCTGTTCATCTTGTGCTGGCAGGTGAAATGATCCGCGCGGCAGATCCAGAGCCTAATCCAGACGTTGAGCCTTCAGAAAAAGTGGATTCGTTTCGCACTCTTTCACTAGAGCGGCTTGTGCGAATGAAATTGAATTCGTTTCGTCTTAAAGATCGTGTTCATATTGTCGATATGATTGACGTCGGTTTGGTTGATGAATCCTGGCTGGAAAAATATCCTGCCGAAATTTCCCAACGTCTTAAAAGGCTGATCGACGATCCAGATGGTTAAGTCGAATCCGTTAGAGCTTGCTCGCTGTGTCACCTAAAATCTCGCGAAGCCGTTTTTAGCTCAGCCAACTGCGGTGAAAAATCTTCGAGTTGGCTGGCGATGATGTGAGTGACGTTGCGGTGCGTCTGCAATTGGCCTCGCACCAACCAGACCTTGGAAACTCGAGCGACCTTGTGATATCGCTCCCACACATTGGATTTGACGATCAAGTTCATCGTGCCGGTTTCATCTTCCAAAGTCACAAAGGTTACTCCCTTGGCCGTCGAAGGGCGTTGCCGCAAGATCACCAACCCGGCAACCGTAATCGGTTTTCCATCCGGAACGCTGGGCACTTCTTCTGCTGGAACTACGCTCAGTTCATTGCACAAATCTCGCGCGTAAGCAAAGGGGTGATTTTTGAGTGATAAGCCAAGGAAACGATAGTCAGCGTAAACATTTTCCTGCTCGCTCATCACTGGCAAGTCCGCTTGCGCGTCGTCCAAAGTCATTTCGGCAAACAAAGGTTGGTCGACTGGCTTCTTTTCCTGAGCCAGAGCATGCCACAAAGCTTGCCGACGATCCTGTTTCATCGACAGAAATGCATCCGCGTTACTCAGTCGCACCATTGGTGCCTGACCTAACGACGTTCGCTTGGCAAAATCATGTGTGGACTTGAACAAACCATTTTGCTTTCGCTCGTCGACAATCGATTCGCCAACTTGCGAAGGCAAGCCACTGATCATACAGAGCCCCAGTCGCAAGGCAGGGGCTTGTTGTTTGTCGTTCTCGCCAAGTTCATTTACCGGGAATTCCAGCGTACACTCCCAATCACTGTGATTCACGTCGACCGGCAAAACCTCGACTCCCGGTCGATCTTCATCACGATAACGCTTGGCGTCTGCAACCAGTTGTGCGGGTGCATAAAAACCCATCGGGTAGGAGTTGATGATCGAGCACACAAAAGCTGCCGGGTAAAAACGTTTGAGCCAGGCGCTGAGGTAAACCAGATGTGCGAAACTGGCGGCGTGCGATTCGGGGAATCCGTAACTTCCAAAGCCGTTGATCTGGTTAAACACTTGTTCGGCAAACTCTTGAGACAAGCCTTTTTCGGCCATGCCTTTCATCAGTTTTTCTCGGAACATTTCGACCTTGCCATTCTGCCGAAAACTGGCCATCGAGCGTCTCAGTTGATCGGCCTCGCCCTCGGTGAACCCGGCGGCGGCCACACATAAAGACATCGCCTGCTCCTGGAACAGCGGCACACCCAGCGTTTTCTTCAACACCGCTTCGATCTCGGGCGTCGGATAGAACTCGGGCTCCTCGCCATCGCGGCGCTTCAAATAAGGGTGCACCATGTTGCCCACGATCGGACCGGGACGAACAATCGCCACCTCGATCACCAGGTCATACCAGCAGCGCGGTCTCAAGCGAGGCAGCATGCTCATCTGACCTCGGCTTTCAATCTGAAACACGCCGACCGTGTCCGCATCACAGATCATGTCAAAGACTTTTGGGTC
This sequence comes from uncultured Pirellulaceae bacterium, assembly GCA_964583205.1. Classification (GTDB taxonomy): domain Bacteria; phylum Planctomycetota; class Planctomycetia; order Pirellulales; family Pirellulaceae; genus CALMEE01. Next base: position 6,206 of record CAZOXC010000005.1, read on the forward strand.
TTCCGGCGGGACGTTCAGCAAGTCCAGTTGCAAGCCATGGTTTTCTTCCAGCAACTCAAAGCACTTGCGAATCGCGGTCAACATCCCCAGGCACAAACAATCCACCTTGAGCAAACCGAGTTCCTCCAAATCGTTCTTGTCCCACTGAATCACCGAACGATTATCCATGCGAGCGTTTTCGATCGGTACCAGTTCGGCAAGCGGTCCTTGCGAGATCACCATCCCACCAACGTGCTGACCCAGGTGCCGAGGAAAACCTTGAATCTCCTGCACCAGGTAAATGAACTGCTGACTGACATCGGCCTGCGGATCGATATCGGCCGAGTTCACCGTGTCGGGTTTGCCTCGACCATGATAACCCTCGACATACCCGGCCATCGCATCAATGCGGTCCAGTGACAAACCCAGCGCCTTTCCCACATCGCGAATCGCGCTGCGAGTCCGATAGGTGATGACAGTAGCGGCGATACCGGCGCGATGGCGACCATACTTGTTGTACAAGTACTCCAGTACTTCATCGCGGCGTTGGTTTTCAAAATCCACGTCGATATCGGGAGCTTCGTTGCGCTCACGACTGATAAAACGACCGAACAGCAAGTTCGTTTTGGTGGGATCGACGGCCGTGATCTTGAGGAAATAACAAACGGCCGAGTTCGCAGCGGAACCTCGACCCTGATGCAGAATGTTTTGTTGCGAAGCAAACCGGCAGATGTCCCAAACCGTGAGAAAGAACGATTCGTAATTGAGTTCTTCGATCAAGACCAACTCTTCGTTGACTTGCCTGGTGACTTCCTGCTTCTGTTGTTCGGTATAGTTCTCCCGTTGCGAGATCTCGTCAAAGCCTTCCCAGGTCAATTGGCGGAGAAACTCCATCGGCGTCATTGAATCGGGCGCAAGTTCGGTCGGGTACTCGTAACGCAATTCGCTCATGCTGAAGCTGCAGCGCCTGGCAATGTCCAGGTTACGCTCCAGGGCTTCGGGGATTTCCCGATACGCAGAGAATCTTTCGGCGATGGATTGCAAGTGCCGTTCTGCGTTGGGTAGCAACAAGTGTTCAGCCTGCTGGATGGTCGTGCCGTGCTTGATACAAGTCAGCACGTCATGCAAGGGCATTCGTTGCCGATCGTGGTACAGCACATCACCGGCAGCCACCAGTGGCAAGCCGGTTTCCGTTGACAACTGGATCAGTTCGACCAATCGACGTTGGTCATCGACACCTTTGTATAGCTCGGCCAACAAGTGTCCTTCGTCGCCAAACACATCGCGATAATCATGCTCGCGATATTTTTGTGGTTGCTGAAACCACTCGTAACTATCGTGTTCTTCATCGATATGATGATTCCGCTGGGGAGTGCCTTTGAGTTGCGGAATCACCCCGGCGATTAAACCCTTTGCATGGTCGGCGATATCATCGAAGGTCAACCAGCACTCGCCCTTGGGTGCTCGCAAGCGTCCGACGGTAATGAGCTGGGAGAGTTGTGCATAAGCGGCTCGGTCGGGTGCCCACAAAACAACGGGCGGAGCGTTATTGGGAATGATTTCTGCGCCCACGATCAGGTGAAAATTTGCCTCTCGCGCTGCTGCGTGTGCGCGGACCATTCCCGCCAGAGTATTTTCATCGGTGATAGCCAGGCTTTGATAACCAAGTTCAATCGCGCGCAACACCAGCTCATCCGCGTGTGAACCACCGGTAAGAAAAGTGAAATTCGTTTTGCAATGCAGTTCGGCGTATTTCATTTTTTTGTCGAGGCGAACTCGTTTTCAATCAAAAGTTCCGTGCAAAAACCATTCGCTACTTGTTGCTTCGCTGGCCAAAACCTTCTCGCGTCTCAAATCCCGGAAGATCCACCATTGATCTCCCGACTCCAATTCAATGCGATAGTAATCCCGCCGTACCGTTCGGCCCTGTCTTTCAGAAACTTGTCTTGAACGACTTCGCCTTGCGTCATTTTGCCACCAGCGAGTCTCAATGCGTTCGGGGCCCCAGACCTGTCGCACTCGATGAGTGCGTCCTTGATATTGAAACTGGGCCGGCGAGTGGTTATGTCGAGCGACTATACAAGTCAAATTGATGGGTTGGGGAAATAATTGCAGCGGTCGATCAAGCGGATCACCGGAACTTTTTGCGCGGCGTTTTCCACTCCGCCGCCCCACACCCAACCGGCCCACCAGCGGTTTCCAGTAAAACGCGTCCTCGGGCAACTTGGCAAAGGTCATGCGAGGCGTCACCAGGTTCTGGTTTCCCAAACGACTGCTCAAGCGATTCACCAGATGATTGAGTGCCTGGCGATCCTGTCGAGTTTCTCTGGCGAACAATTCTCGTTGCTTCTCTTCGGTGATCACACTGTGCGTGACGGCCACGAATACTTCGTGAACCAGCGAGGGCAGCTTCTGCTGATCCAGTCGCATCTTCAACAGCGACATCACCTCGCTGGTTGCAGTTGTGGGCGAAAACAGTCCGACCAGCACTTCCGTAACGTGACGTTGTTCATCGATCAAACCGAATTGCCACTGCAGCGAGCCGCGTTGCTGGCTGCGCATTTCTTTACACAGCTCGGAAACCAACCGTTCAAACACGGCTTCCAGCGAGGTCCGTTTGCCGGTGGGATAGTCAAACAATTTCTCCCGATAGAACTCGGCAGGCGGACGACAAGCGATGATGGTTTCCTCCTGCTGTCCCAGAAGTTTGTCGACCTGCTCGTTAATCTCACTGCCCAGCCGAGCCGCCAGTTCTTTGCGAGGCAACCGCAGCAATTGTTCGATGTATTCGACACCCAGTTGCTGCAGCAAATCAATCGTGGTGGCCGACAACCGCAAAGCATGGATCGGCAACTCCAGAAATACTTGAAGATCGCCCGGCGGATTGATGAGCGGTTGCAGCTCCAATGACAACGTTCGAAACCCATAGCGAGCCAGCGCCCAGGCTTGACCAACACTGTCGGCGACGGCCGCAGTGGCCAGATAACCGAGCTTGCGACAATGCTCGGTCGCCTGACTGACCAAACGGTACTCGCTACCAAACAAGTTCGCCAATCCGCTGATGTCGGCCAGGATGCTTGTCGGTTGTGCAGCCTGTTGAATACCGACTTGTGGACTGAAAGGTTCGCAACTGATGGCGAGTCGAGTCAGCTCGGCCAAATCTTCGTGAGGTCGGTGCTCGAACGTATGCAATGTCGATTGTTGACCGTTCACCATGTTGGCTTCAGCCAGCGGCATGCGAGGACTAATGCCTCGCTGCAACGCAGCCGCAGAACATTCCACCACCAACTGACCTCGGCGGGCGTCCATTTCGTAAATCACGATCGGCTGGCCGCTAAGTTCCGGTTGCTGATGGATGATTCTTTGTACGCTCAGACGGGGAAACTGCAGGCAGAGAATTCGTTTTGACTTGGTTTCGGTTGTTGTCACGGTGTTGTTTGTTGTCACAGAATTGTTTGTTGTCATCGTGTCGTTCCTGTACAGGTCGAATGGTTCCGGATGAATTGACGGACAAGGTCAACTTGCGTCCCGCGGCACCGCCTCGGCAGCGCACTAGCTCGATGTGAAAATTTCTTTGTTGAGATGACAGTAATTGCGACAGTCCAGCACGCTCGTTCGTGGCAGGGCCGGCTACTGATTGAATTAACCAGCGAGCGTGTGACCAACTGGGGTCATGTCGAGTCCAGTCGGGTCGCACAAAGAATCCCATACAGCCGCTTGATTCGGCCGATAACTGAAACCTTCGCGACCATTGCGGGTCGATTTGTTTCAAGTCTGCCCAGACAGCGGCAACGCCCGGACATTGCAAAGATTGATTGATGGCCCAGTAAAGATCGTTCAGGCACAAGTCGCTCAATTCAGCAGAGTCCGCGCCGCAGCGCAGCACAATGGTATTGGTAAGGTTAGCGCCCAGCGCGGCCAGGGCAGGGGGGTTCAAGCGGCGTTGTGGGTCGGCGATCACAAGTGCCCGGCCATCACTGGCGGCTTGCAAGGCATCTTTGAGAGAAAACAGTGTTGCGCCACTGCCTTCTGTGCGCCGCAACCATTCGACAATCGTGCCTCGCAAGTAACCCTTGCCGGGCAACAGCGGGTTCAAATATTCGCAACCGGTCGGCAGCGTTTCACCATGCGCGCAGTGAGCCGCTGTTTCCATGCGTTGAATTTTTTGTTGCAGTTTGGCAAGTGTGGTCATTTTGGCAATTCCTTCGCCGATTGCTGACTGCAGAAGATGGTTCGCTTGCAGCACCGGCTTCAGCCGGATTCCGCCTAAAGGCGGTACTACGAACTTCCTCAAATCCTGATTGCAGCAATCTGGCGATTAGCAAAGACACGTCTGGTCTTTATTCTAGGAATCGCTGGACAAATGTTCACTCAAATTGTTTTCCCCGTAATTTCCGGTATTTTTCAAAGAAAACCGGTGGGGAATAATTGTTCAAACCGGCAATGCTGGCAAACTGGGTGCAAAAATTTGATTGAAAGGAGAATGTAACTACACCCTCACAATTAAGCGCCGCGTCCGCACTATGCGCCGCAAACTCAGCCCTGCAAGCTGAACCCCGCCCGTGAGAGAGGGGGCTTCATCCCAAAACACCTGCTTACTCTCGTCTGCTTTCCCAGATAGAACGAATTAAAGGAGATCGATTAAAAGTCATTGTCTGTAACTGTGTTCGTCGAGGTGCGTAGAAACGTCTTTGATTTGAATCGAAGGGCCTCCAAATCTGTTCGTCTTTTCTGTCTTGCGCCAACTCAATGGCTATTTCCCGAACCGATCGGTTCATTAATGATTCGATGTCGGTTTTTAGCTGTTCTGGCAGGCAATCGAAAATTAAAGTGATGTGATCGGCCAACACATGGTCTCTACTCGCCGTCAAACGCGAATGAATATCTTTTGCCTTGTCGATCAGTTGTTGGTTCTGGTTAATTGAAACGTCAAATTCCTGTTGCACATCTGATCGTTGAAAAAATTGGTGGATCCCGTGTGCACAGAAAAACTCCTGGAACACAATCGGCCTTCAGAGCCGATGTAGCGTCCAAGTCTGATTCGATTTCGGCAAGCGTCTCGGCAACAATGGCTTGCTGCTCATCCAATGTCGAAAACCCGGTTTTCGATTTATCTTCGAGTTCGCGAAATTAAAGCTCGAACCGTTCAAAACCCTCGACAAAAAGTGTTTTGTCGCCAACGGCGTAATCCCGCCGCTCTTCTTCTGTACCCTCAACAAAAAGTGTTTTGTCGCCAACGGCGTAATCCCGCCGCCCCGTCTGCTTCCGACTCAGTCGGAATTCTCAACTACCAGATACTTGTCCAGCAATGTATCAATCGAAAAACAGAACTTGGCGGCGTGCTTGTTATTCTTCAGGTAAGGATCAATCGCCACGGCTGTAACCAACTCGCGAATGCCTCGCAGAAACACAATTGCTTCCTGTTGATTATTGATCAGGCACAAGTCCCCCTGTTCTTTCGAGTGCTCCAGGTAGTCCTGGACCTTTTGCTCGCTGGAAAACAGTGCGATCGCCGAAAGCCACTCGCCATCCTCTGCAGCGCCGTCAATGCAAACAAAACCTTGCTCTTTGCCGATGGCGAAAACCGGATAGTCCCAGGGTGAATATTCGAGAGTCAGATTTTCCAGCACGTGTTCGATTGTATGGAGTTGGCCGCTGGCCGAGTCCGGGTTGGCAGGGTTGGCGTCGACCAGCAAATTCACCACCGGCTTTTGAATTCCTCGCAACAGCCAGGCCAGTTCGCGATCGTTTTTGAGTGGCCGCGGGGCGCTCAGCAAGCCAAAAGTTGCGATAAACAGGATCGCCGCGTTACTATCCGAGAAAGCCAGCAGGCTTTGCTGGGTCTCGTCGGCATCGTTGTCAAACACCGATGCGAACCCGCCGGGAACGGGAACCACGAACAGAGGATACTGCCATTTGTTATGAATCATGGGTGGATATTCCGAGAGTCTTTTGATTTCAGATGAAAATAATCAAAAAAATTGCCACTAAATGGGCTCTAAAATGCCGTGAAAGTTGCCCGGACCGGAATCTTTTGGCAACTTGTCGCGGTATGATTAGTACCAAAGCCGGTAAACCGTTCGACTTGCTTCCGGCTTGGTATAAAATACCGGCGTATCAGATCCAACTTTAGGACTCAACCAATCGAGCAGTCATGCACGTATGCATGTTTACAGACAGTTTTCTGCCTTATTGCTCAGGCGTGACCTTTAGCGTACTGAATCAGGCAACTGAACTGGCCAAGCGTGGTCATCGAATTTCGATATTTCGACCGAATCCGGGTCGCTTCATCTCCGATGAGACCGTGGACTTGCCCAGCACGGTTAGATTGTACGATGTTCCCTTCGCTTTGTCCGTACGCAAAGTACCCAAACTCCGGGTCACTTTGCCCTCGCTGGTTTCTTCCGTCTTCCGGGTACGTCGCCTCAAACCCGATGTTGTACACATGAGTACCGAATGGGGTTGTGGCTGGGAAGGACTTATTGCTTCCAAGCTGCTGCGGCTTCCCACGGTGGGAACTTTCCATACATTTTTTGCCGACCCCGGATATTTAAAATCGTTCGGCCTGCCGAGTTTCCGTTTGATCCAGTCGATCATGTGGCGATACTCGGTCTTCTTCTATAACTCCTGCAAGACCGTGACCAGTCCCTCGCACGCGGTGAAGCAATCGCTGATCGATCACGGGTTCAAATGGAATCCGATTGTGATTCCCAACGGCATCGAGGCGCCGGAATTTGTGGACTACACACAAATCGCCCGTCGTCGCAAGGAACTGCAGATCAACGGCCCCTCGTTCATGTACTTTGGCCGACTGGCTCCCGAAAAATCACTTGAGCTGTTGGTGCAGGCGTTTGCCAAAGTCGTCAAGCGTCGTCGCCGAGCCAAATTGTTAATGGTCGGCAATGGTCACAGCGAAGAAGGTCTCAAGCAACTGGCTCGCGAGCTGGGAATTGAAAAATCGATCATCTTCTTCGGTTATGTTCCACATGAACAACTGATTCTGCAAAACATCCCCTTGTTGGCCGATACATTCGTGACGCCCAGTAAAACAGAAAACCAGCCCATGAGCATTCTGGAAGCCATGTCGTTTGGCCTTCCAGTTGTTGGGCCTGCGGCCAAGGGAATTCCTGAACTGGTAACGCACGAACAAAATGGTTTGCTGTTTGATACCGACAGTGTTGAAGGGTTGGCCAAGTCGATGTTGCAAATGGCCAATCGGCCCAAGATGCGCAAGCGGCTGGGTCGAGCTGCTCTGGCGACGGCCTCGGACTTCATGATGAACCGGGTCGTCGATCAACTTGAGCAGGTGTATACCGATGCGATTACTCGCAAAACAGGTACGCCACCAAAGACACCCACTCCGGACAACGCCAACGCTGCGTAAGTCCCGATTCTCTGCTGGCCTGCGCTATAATCTCTGCGGCATAATCACCGCGCCATAATCACCGCGGCATAATCACCGCGGCAATTTCAATCACTCTATTTTCTACGCTGCTGCCTGGCACAGGTCGAAAAATTCTTTTGATTGACGACCACCGGTTCTTTACAATGGAGACCACTGGTTTGAAGCGCTGGCAAGCCTGCTGTGCTTGAGCCGGATAATCCTCGACTCGATTTATTCGATGACAAACTTCCATTCGTCGTTGAGAAGGAGTGACCATGTACACTCGCGTTTCCCTGTTCCAGTTCGACGCCAACCGACTAGATGAAATCGCTGCCAAGCTGTCTGAGGTCGAACCGGCCATCAAAAAGATTCCCGGCATCATCACGGCCTACATCTGCTGGCGAGGTGATGGGCAAGCCGTCTCGTTTGCGGTTTATCCCAGCGAGTCCCACGCTGAACAAGCGCTGGCTCAAGTCCAGGCGGTGTGGTCCGATGTATCCGAAATGCTGGTTGGGTCGCCACAAACCGAAATTTACAGCCAGGGCCAGAGTTACTCGACCTAACAACTTTTGGTCGGATCTGTTGGCAGAATCGGCAATATTTGCTGGCACAGCAAGTTGGAAACGGCTTTTCCCGCATTATTCAGGTTTTGACGGGCTGTCTGCTGCCGATCCGGCAGTGGTTCTCGTTATACTGTTTCCCTATCAATCAACTGCCTCAAACACAGGAGTAACCATGTTGAAAACATTTGGCGCCATTTGTTTGGTCGCCACTTTCGCATTGGGCCTGCACTGCAATTCATTGCAAGCTCAAGTCGAAGCCGATGAAGCGACCGAAGAAGAAGTCGTTACCTTCGAGTCGATCGAAGAGGCCTACAACAAGGCGATGTCTGAATTCCGAACTGCATACGCAGAAGCGGAAGACCGGGATGCCAAGTCCAAAGTGTTGGCGGATATGTATCCTGATAAAGGCGACTTTGCCGACGACGTTTTTGCGATTGTCGAGGAGAATCCCAAATCTGAACTTTCGGCTAAAGCACTAAGCTGGCTGATCACCGGGATCCGCGATCAGGATATCTCGAATAAAGCCACCGACATGATGTTGGAGCACCACATCCAGTCACCTGAAATCGCTGGAGTGGCTTCTTCCATCATGCGTTCTGGACCAAGTCAGAAAACCGAAGATGTTCTGGTCAAAATTATCGATCAAAATCCCGACCTGGATACTCAAGGCAAAACAGCCTACAGCTTGTTGCAGTACTACATGCAACTGGACAGATTCGTAAGCAACAAGGAGCAGTCTCTGGATTCGTATGCCGAGCGATACGGACAGGAAACTGCCGATTACATTGACGCTATGTCTCCTGAGCAACTGGGTTCGAAAATTGACGATACGATCGAGTTGATCCAGAACAAATTCACTGATGTTATCTATCGTGGCGATGTCACGCTGGGCAACAAAATGGAAGGCATGGTTTTCGAAAGAAACCATTTGCAAATCGGTATGAAAGTGCCGGATATCGAAGGCGAAGATCTTGACGGAGTTGAGTTCAAACTCAGCGATTACGAAGGCAAAGTTGTCGTGATCGATTTCTGGGGCGATTGGTGAGGCCCCTGCCGGGCAATGTACCCTCACGAGCGGTCGCTCGTAAAACAACTGGCAGGTAAACCATTCACGCTCATCGGAGTTAACTCTGATCGTGATCGGGAAAAGACTCGAGAAGTCGTCAAGGAAAAGAATTTGACCTGGCGAAGTTTCTGGAATGGACCCGAAGGCACCGGTGGTCCTATCTCGACTAAATGGAACGTCAGTGCCTGGCCGACTATTTACGTGATCGATTCCGAAGGCATCATCCGCTACAAAAACGTTCGCGGCGATGACATGGATAAAGCAATCACAGAATTGCTCGCCGAAGCTGGCCACGAAGTTGAAATCAGTCACGATGAAGACGACGCTGAGATGGGCGGCGAATAATTCGCCCTGAATCATATTCACCAAGCCCGGTCCTGTGCCGGGCTTTTTTTGTGGTTTTTTGCTGGCCGGTACGCCCAGGATTCTTTTGTTCGCCGGGCGATTGTTGCCAAGAACGGTTTGCTATGCTGGAATAACAATTGGCTTGCGAAACCCGTTGTTCGTCAGCCCAATGCCCGTAATCCGCGCAGGAGATACTGCTGAACACGACCCCCATTATCGAAACCAAACAACTTTGCAAATCCTATGGGCCACATCAGGTTCTTCACGATGTCAATTTGCAAATTCTGCCTGGTCGATTGGTAGGTTTTCTGGGCCCCAACGGAGCTGGAAAAACCACCACCATTCGTATCTTGCTGGGCTTGATGAAGGCCACTGCGGGGAGCGCCCGAGTGTTTGAAAAAGAGTGCTGGCCGAAAGGAAAATCCATCCGGTCGCAAATCGGCTACCTGCCGGGCGATGTCCACATGTATTCGCACATGCGAGCCAGCAAGTATCTGGATTTCTTGCAACGCGCTCGCCGGATCGATTGTCGCGCTGAGATCAAACGACTCGCCGCGCATTTCGAACTGGGCTTGGACAAGTCCATTCGAAAGTTTTCCAGTGGCATGCGACAGAAACTCGGTCTGATCCAGGCCATGATGCATCAGCCGCAACTGCTGGTGCTGGATGAACCCACTAGCGCCCTGGATCCTCTGGTACGCAAAAGCGTTTTTGCTGAACTCAAACAAGTCACTGAACAGGGACGGTCTGTTCTGTTTTCCAGCCACTCGCTGGGTGAAGTTGAAGAACTCTGCGATGAAGTTGTGATTCTGCGGCAAGGGCGGATTGTCGAGCATCGGCAGATTCAGGATCTGAAAGAAAAAGCCCTGCGGCGGGTCAACATCGTATTCGCGACGGGACATCCTGTTCCCCAACAGATCATCGAAGGGTTCAAGGTTGTTGAGCAAAACCACCACAACTGGTCTGGAACATGGACCGGCGAGATGCGATCACTGCTTAACTGGCTGAGCGATTATCAAGTCGAAGATGTGATTATCGAACGGCCCGACTTGAACGACTTGTTTATCACTTACTACCAGGACCAGCTTGCCTGATGTTTAATTTTGCTGTTTTTAGAAAGACCTGTTTCGACACCCTGCCGATGTTGCTGGTTGCCGGCGCCAGCATCATTTTGTTCAGCCTGTTTTTCGAATGGGCCATGATCAACATGGGTCGCGACTTGTTGGCGTTCGCCAGCAAATGGCCTTTTCTGGATCAAATGTTCCGCATGAGTTTTGGCATTGATATCTCCAATGGCGTTTCGTTGAATGTGTTGATGGCCGTCTGCTTCACTCATCTGTTCGTATTGATTCTGACCTGCGGTGTAGTGATTGCCACGACCACTCGAGTTACAACCGGCGAGATCGAAAAGGGAACGGCGGATTTATTGTTCACGCTCCCCGTCACTCGAACCGAAGTTTGTCTGTCAACCAGCGCCGCCTGGCTTCTGGCGATCGTTGTATTGTCATTCTGTCCGTTGATCGGAATCGCAATCGGTACACTGGTACTCGAAACCGACTCGACTCTACAAGCGAGCAAATTCCTTGCGCCTTCGATCAACTTTCTGGCGTTTAATCTGGCGGTGGCGGGAATCTCAGCCCTGGCGGCCAGTATTCTGAATCGTCGCAGCTTCGCGATCAGCATCAGCGTCGGCGTGCTGATGTCGAGCTTGTTATTGAATTTCCTGTCACCGTTTTTGGAATGGATGCAGTCGATCAATTTTCTTAACTTGCTGAATTATTTTCGACCGGCGGAGACCATGCGTAATGGCGACTGGGCTCTGCAAAATATCCTTGTTCTGGTGGCTGTATTTCTGGTCACCTGGATTGCCAGCATGGTGATTTTCCACCGTAAAGATATTCCCACAGCCTAGTTTTCGAAAAATGGTCGTGTGACTGCTTTAGTTTGTTAGAATCGATCGCTCATTTTAGAATCAATCTACAGTGGTCGTGCGTTCTGCTTTGCGGACAGACAACAACAATCAAGGAGTTGGAAAATGAAACGTTCAATGTTGATGGTTTTGGGTGCCGCGCTGGCACTCTCGGCAACCAGCTTGCTGCATGCTCAGGAAGAAGAATCTGAAATTCCTGAATCACCTTTCGGGTTCATTCAATACATGACCGTGCACACTGATGGTGAAAAACTCATGCACATTGTCACTCGCCAGGTCGAAGGAGAAATGGTCGAGCAAACCTATTCAGTGACGATTCCTTACATGGAGGATGGCGTTGTCCGGAATCGAGTCGAAACCAGAACAAGGGTGATGCCGGCTACCAGGAAATTTCTAGAGCCCATTCCAGAGGATTGGAAATTTCTGGACATTAAAGGCGCTGAAATTAAAAGTGAAGACGTAGTTCAGAAAATTCCCATGATCGGCCGCCAGGTGATCCGACTGATCGGAGACAAGATACCAACAGGGCTTGAGATGTTAGTCAAAGACGATGTACTGATTCTGATGTCCGAGCCGGAAGTTCCCCACGGCCTCAAGCCGATCGATTAGTTTTGCTGTCGATGCGATTCCGATTACAAGCCAGCAAACCCGTATTTTTCTACCGTCAACCACTTATCCATTAACGGAGAAACTCGATGAAGACCCTGTTCGTACTCGCGCTTTTGGCTTTGCCTTTGCAACTGGTGGGTCAAGAAGATGACATGCCGGAATCACCTGCTGGTGCTTTCAAGTTTGAGACGGTTTTTCAGAACGACGGCAAGCTTGTCCGCGTCGTTAAAAAACAAATTTCAGATACTCCGACTACCGAGATTACTACCTTTAACGTACTGGTTGAAAGAGACGGCCGCACCGTTATGGAG
>CAZOXC010000006.1:0-18339 GCA_964583205.1 uncultured Pirellulaceae bacterium
GCATCGGACCTTCGTAAATACCCTCGCCATAGTAAATATTCATATTGGGAGTGCCATAGATCAACTCGACTCGCCCTTCAGTGCCAACTCCGTCATCGAAGTCCAGGTTGAATGGTGCGGTGCGAGTGGCTTCCATTTGGGTCACGCCCATGATCTGCCAGATGTTCAACATGGTTTCCGGATATCGGACCATAAACAAAAACAGATCGGGATCTGTGTTGATAGTTGTCGAAGGCAGACGTCGATAAACAGCGACTCGATTCAAAACATCAGAAACAAGTGTTTGATGTTCGCGACTCAGTTGTTGCAAGGGAATCGAACGAATCGCTTGCTCTTTCAACTGTTTGGAAGATGAGCCCTGAGTCTTCGCGTTGGTCACGATCATGTTGTTGGGAATAAACTGGCCGCCCGCATGACCGCTGCCCTGACTGATTCCTTGAGAATAGCCTGGCTGCCCGGTGTTGCGACCTTGATTGCTGTTTTGTTGTGCATGCGAGACAGAGGCAAAGCTGGCACACAGCAAAGCGGTTAGAACAATCACCCATGGCTTGCCGGCGCAGCGGCGCCCGCCGCGCATTGTCCGAGGCAACCATGATCGCAAATTCATCATTATCAAAGTTCGTAGGTGCGGAAAGGCAATTGTGGAAAGGCTTGCGGCTTCTCATGGTTATTCGGTCATTAGTTGAGCTGCAGTGCATTCAATCTTTCAAAGTTGTTTACAAGTGAAAGCAACTACAGCTGCTAGCGGACAAATTCCTCGTGAATTTACGATGTCACCCTGAGTTGGTCAGGCAGGAATCGTTTTTCTTTACCTGGATTTCGTGATCGATACGACTGGTGCAAACCGAATCGAGCCTCGGCAAATTCCGGTCGATGGGTTAAATCGCTGTTGAGAGGAGTTTTCGTTACACGATTTATAAAAGGATTAATTCGCAAACTTTATCAGGTGCGTTTGAGTGGCTGAAAACAAGAAATCTGACAATCGTCCCGGTAAATTTTCTCGTCGAACGGTATTGGCGGGAGGCGCCGCTGCAGCCTTTGCGGCTATCAGTACCCGTTCGGCAAAAGCTCGCGATGAATTTGCTATCGGTAACCAGGCTCCGGGTAGCTTGCGAAGCAGTGATTCGCTGCTGAAGCAACGTTCGCGAAATGACTATCGAACCAGTCACGCTGCAACGGGCGGCCGACTCTCCAATCCACCCGAGCAGCTCTTTGAAGCCTCGTTGCAAAAAACTGCACCGCACTTCGATGTGGTTGTGGTTGGGTCCGGTTACGGCGCTTCGATTTGTGCTGCTCGTCTGGCCACTCACTTGCAACCGGGTCGCCGTCTATGTGTTATTGAGCGAGGCAAGGAATGGATCCCGGGCGATTTTCCTGACAGTTTTCCTCGAGCCCTGGCAGAGCAACGCAGTCAGATGATGGGGCAGGCAAAAAGAACGGTCGTCAATCCATTGGGCTTGTTTAACACGATCATGAATGACGAGGTCAATGTTCTGAACGGCAATGGGCTGGGTGGCACTTCCTTGATCAACGCCAGTATCGCTTTGAAACCCGATATGGACGTGTTCTGGCAATCGGAATGGCCGAACGCATTCAAAGACCCGGCGATTCTGAATCGTTATTACCAGATGGCCGAGCACAATCTGGGATTGAGTCTGACGCCTTTTGATCAGACTCCCAAAATCGTCTCGCGTCGAATGGCGGCAGAGGCGCAGGGCGAGGGTCGATTTGAATTGTCACCGATCAACGTGACCTACGATCGCAGCAGACTGGACGCCAGCGGTCGAAATCGACACGGCATCATCCAGCGGCCCTGTACGCTTTGTGGCGATTGCATCACGGGTTGTAATATCGGTGCCAAGAATACTCTGGCGACCAACTATCTGCCGATGGCCAAACGAGCGGGCGCAGAAATATACTCGCAAGTCGAAGTGCGGTCGATCGAAAAGATGCAGGACGGATTCTACCGACTGAACCTGGTTTACTTCGACAATACTACTTGCGAAATCATCAAACGATACACTGCAATCACAACCAGAATGGTCGTGGTGGGAGCTGGCAGCCCGGGCAGCCCGTCGATCCTCATGAAATCAGTCGAGCAAGGCGGACTGGCTGTCTCGCCTGCTTTGGGGCAACGCTGGTCAACCAACGGAGACACGATTGGTTTTGTTGTCGATAAGGAAGAGCCGTCGGACGTTGCAGGATTTGGTGCTTATGAAATGCCGCACGGACCGGTTGGTCCAACCGTTCAAACCACCGTTCACTATCGCAATCGCCCGAACTTGCGTGACCGGGTGATCATTCAGGATGCGGCGTTACCCAGGGCAGTCAACAGTCTGTTTTCGGTATTGCTGCGAGATCCGAACTTGAAAAACTCGATGGCGATGCTGGGAATGGGACACGAGGGTTCCAGTGGTCGAATCGTGCTCGACAAAGGCAATCCGAAAATCGAGTATCCCGGATTGAAAGAAGGTTCATATCGACAAATGGTATTCCATGAGTTCGAGAAGCTGGCGGCCGCACATGGCGGCCGCTACAAACGGTTGAAGGCATTTGGCGACAACCTGGTGACCGTCCATCCGCTTGGTGGTTGCGGAATGAGCGATGACCCTCGGTGTGGTGTCGTAAATCATCTGGGGCAAGTTTACGACGGACAGGCTGCCGGACTGGTCGATTCCCAGTCGGGTCTGCCCTATGTGCATCATGGTTTGTACGTTGCGGACGGCTCGATAATGCCTTCTTCTCTGGGTGTGAATCCGTTGATGACGATTAGTGCGCTGTCCGAATATATTGCGGAAAACATTGTTTCAAATCCTGCTCATTCCGACATGTTTCTGGCAAGAAGATAGTTCGTCTACATTATGAATTTATGTTGGTTGAACTCTTTCAATCCGAACCTTTGTGAAATTTGGTTTATTTTTTGTGTCGCAATAGGTTTCGAAAACGCAATTGAATTGAAAACCCCCGAATTTGGAAGTATAATTCGGTCGGATTTCGATTGGAGAGTTTGATGAGAAACAAAACGCTTAGCGCTTTCATTGCGCTATCTCTTTTTACGTTTGCATTTTTGCCACTGACCGGGGTTGGTCAGGACAAGTATGCGGTAGTGGTGGGTGTCAAAACTTATGACGCCGGCACGTTCAGCAATTTGAAGTTTGCAGGCGAAGACGCTGAACAGCTTGGAATCACCCTTACGGATCTGGACTTTAAGACTGTCACGATGACAGGTGATTCGGAGAGTTCGAGTTATCGACCAACGAACCCCGAAAAGATTCTCAAAGTCATCAATACGCAGGCCAACTCATGTGGGCCTCGCGATACTCTGCTGATCAGCTTGTCGGGCCACGGAGTTCAGTTCAAAGACGAAGAGGAGTTGTCTACAGGTGTCAAAGAAACTTATTTTTGTCCGGAAGATGCGGATATCGACGACAAGGAAACGCTGATTCCAATCAGTGCGATTGTCAAGATTGTCGATGATTGTCTTGCCGGCCGGAAATTGATCTTGATCGACTCGTGCCGTAATGAAGTTTTGTCTTCCGCCGGTCAGAGGAAATCTGCAAAGACCATTGACCTGGGAAGCGTTCATGAAAATCGCTTGAGCATTCCAGACGGCATGTACACTCTGTTCAGCTGCAAGAGCAGTCAGTTCAGTTGGGAGCATGAAGATCTGGGGCACAGCGTGTTTTCTTACTACGTCAATCGGTTCCTGTCAGGGCAGGCTGATGAAAAATATTATGACGATGGAAAACTGGACATCGACAGTTTGAATCTTTATGTCCGCAAGAAGACCAATGACTATGTGTTTTCACAGGGTCTGTCATCTGACGGGCAGTTGCCTGTGATGCGAGGCGGTGTGGATGCCGGCAATTGGCAGATCGGAAAAATTAGTCTTAAAGCCTATGTCGATTCAACAGGTGCCAAGTTTGTCCGAATCAAACCCGGCACGTTCCAAATGGGTAGTAAAGATTCTCCAGAATCGATTGCACGCCTGTACCCTGATGAAAATGCCGACGCATATCGTAATGAACATCATCCGCAAGTCACTGTCAATTTGACTCGAGGACTGTTCGTCGGCGCCCACGAGGTTACTCGAGGCCAGTTCAAGCAGTTTGTACGAGAATCTGGTTATCGCACCGACGCTGAGCGGGGCGTACGGTCAGACGATAACCCAACCGGTGCAGGTGCAATTGATGGAACTCGAAACTGGCGCGAGCCTGGCTTCTCTGACCTGACTGATGACCATCCGGTTTCCATGATCAGTTGGAACGATGCCCAGGAGTATTGTGAATGGCTGAGTCGCAAAGAAAGCCGAACGGTCAGGCTACCAACTCAGGCAGAATGGGAGTACTTTTGCAGAGCCGGCACTACGACTCGATACTGGACCGGTGATTCAGTCGATTCATTGGTGAAAGGTGCGAACGTACCCGACCTCTCGGTGCAATCCACCGAATTAAGTTACCCGCAAACTCGGACCAATCGCAATGATGGATTCCCTAACCTTGCACCGGTCGGCTCTTTCGAGGCTAACGAATTCGGAATTTTCGATACGCATGGCAATGTATGGGAATGGTGTCAGGATGGATTCAATATTCCCTATGGTCGAAGTCGAATGACGAATCCGGAGGGCACAACGAATAATGATACCTATGCACTTCGTGGTGCCTGCTACATATGACGGTTGGCACTTCAACGGTCTGCAGGTCGCAAACCAGCCAACAAGAATGCATTTGGTCATAACATTGGGTTCCGAGTCGTAATTGAACTTGGCGACTAGATATCCAGTGATTCTTGAGAATCGAACCCGGGCAGGATTGCTCGGGTTTTTTTGTGCCATGAAGTTGTTCGATCTAACCAAGCATCGAAGTTCCCAAAAGGCAACTCAGGTCATCGTCAAGAGTCGCGAAGCGCCCGTCTTAAGATTGTCGCCGGGTGCAGCGCCTGGCGGCCAGTACCGTCGTAAACTTGGTGTCGACAACTGGTGCCGGGTGCCGCAACAACAGCCTCCTCATCCAGTCCGCGAACCGCTTTGAACAAAACCAGTTCGCCGATACTCATCGACAATTCATAATGTTCACGCTCGTAGCCGAACGAGCCAGCCATTCCGCAGCAGCCCGAGTTAATTGTTTGCACCGAGTAGTTCACGGGAAGTTGCAACAAATCGACGGTCGCCTGCAGTTTGCTGAGTGCCTTTTGGTGACAATGTCCGTGCAGCCAGATCTGCTGCTGTCGATCGTGAAATCTGTCGGGCGTGATGCGGCCTGCCCGGACTTCGTTCGACAGAAACTCATCCAGTGTCAGGCAGTTGCCGGACAGGGACTGCGCCGATTCCAGCAACTCATCGCCGACAAGCTCAGGATACTCGTCACGAAAAGTTAATATTGCCGATGGCTCAATCCCGATTAGTGGCTGTTCGGCTTTAACGATTGGAGAAAGCGCTTTGACGTTTGATTCGGCATAACGTTTTGCCTGATCGAGCAGCCCTTTGGAAATTGCAGCTCGCCCACTCTCCTGGTGATCGGGAATCGTGACGCGGTAACCGAGGGCCTCGAGCAACTCGATTGCGTCGATACCAACAGGCTTGTCCAAGTGGTTAGTGAACTCGTCAGCAAACAGGAACACGGACCCGGTGCTGCCCGCGTGAGGGTGTGGCTGCCGAGTATTCAACCAGCTTTGTAGAGATTGTCGGTGAATCTCCGGGATCGATCGATGAGGGTGGATACCCAGAAATCGCTTGACCAATCCCGATGTCAGTCGGGAGCGAGTCAGCCAGTTTTGCAGAATTGCAAAACACGAATACCGTTGGCTCAGTTGCCCAACTCCCGCGAATGTTTTGGAGCGACGCGGAATGCCATGCACCTGATGATAGGCGTGCGTTGCTTCGGCTTTCAGTTTGGCAACGTCCACATTGGAAGGGCATTCACTTTTGCAACCTTTGCAGGACAGGCACAGCTTCATTACGTCATGTACGGATTGATCGGCAAGTGGACTGTTGGCGCTTTCCGAGTCGCCGTCATCAGCTCCAACCAGCACATGCCGCAGAATGTTGGCTCTGGCTCGAGTGGAATCGTACTCGTTTCGAGTCGCCATGTAGCTGGGGCACATTGTTCCGCCGGTCAGTTCTGTTTTGCGACAGTCGGCCGATCCGCTACACATCTCGGCGGCACCCAGTACTCCGAATGGATAGCGAAACATGGTTTGGGGTTGCTGCAGTTTTGGTTTTTGCTGGCGAAAATCTCCATCCATCTGGGGCGCGTCTATGATCTTCCCGGGATTGAAAAGATTCTCGGGATCAAACAAACGTTTGACTTGTTGCAGCAAGCGATAGTTATGTTGCCCCAACAATTGCTCGATAAACTCTGCCCGCAATCGACCATCGCCATGTTCACCACTGAGTGACCCGTTGAATGTTTTGACCATACCGGCGACGGTCTCTGCGACCAGACGGAATTTTTTGCGGTCTTCAGGGTTCTTTAAATTCAATATTGGCCGCAAGTGGATCTCGCCACTTCCGGCATGGCCGTAATGTACGCAGCGGATGTCAAACTCCCGTTCCAACACTCGATTTAACTCGCCAATGTAGGAGGGCAGTTGTTCAATTGAAATTGCCGCATCTTCGATCAAAGTCGTGGGCTTCAAATCACCTTGCACGTTGGCGACCACTCCCAGGCCGGCCTTGCGAAGGTTCCAAACGGGCTCCGCATGATTTCCATACAGAACTTCAGTGTGATAACCCGGCGAGTGTTGTTGCAACTCATCGGTCAATCGGGCAACTTGTTGATCAAGTGCCTGTCTTGATTCGGCCCGCAATTCGATAATCAAAATTGCACCCGGGTCTCCCGAGATAAACTGCATGTTCTCGCGTTGTTCAAAGTTTCGCGAAGCTCCTTGCAGCACCATCCGATCAATCAATTCGCTGGCATAGGGCGAGTGATTCATGGCCACGATGTTGGCATGAAGAGCTTGATCGATCGATTCGAAATGGGGACAAACAATACAGGAATGTTCTGGAGGCAAGTCATCACATTGCAACTTGATCTCAGTCACCAGCATTAGAGTGCCCTCCGATCCGGCGATTAATTTTGCAAGATTGAATCCGGACTCGTAGTCGCCAAAGGGGTTGGTCTGGGCTAGTAGATCGAGCGCATAGCCAGTGTTACGTCGCTTGATTTGCGGGTCGGGAAAGCCATCGAAAATCTGTTGCCGGTTCTGCTGGTCGCTCAGCATCTGGTTGAGTCCTCGATAGATACGGTGACTCAGCGAGGATTCGTCAGGCTGGATTTGTTGCTGAAAAGCTTCAAGACTGAGGTTTTCAAATGTCGCTTTGCTGCCATCACTCAAGAACCCCGTAACCGAAAGTGTCTTGTCACGAGTCGATCCATAGACAACCGAATTGGAACCGCAGGAATTATTGCCCAGCATCCCACCGACCATCGCCCGGTTCGCAGTGGAAGTTTCCGGGCCGAACAAAAGCCCTTGTTCCTGCAACGCCATATTCAGTTCGTTGCGGATGACTCCCGGTTGCACGCGCACCCATTTTTCATCCCGATTAACTTCAAGAATCCGGTTCATGTGCCGAGACATGTCGACCACCATGCCGGCACCCACGACTTGACCAGCCAGAGAAGTCCCGGCCGTCCTGGGAATCAGGCCCACTTTGAATTTGGAAGCCACCTGGATCAGTAGCAGCAAGTCATCGTCCGTCTTTGGAATGGCAACAGCCGCCGGTAATTGCTGATACACCGATGCATCGGTGGCATAGATCCGGCGCATGGCGAGACTATCATGAAATTCACCCTTGAATCCATCGAGCGCAATTTTGATCTCGTCGAGCTTGTCGGCCATCAGCGCAAATACCTGTGGTTCATGAATTTTATTTTAGTTGTCATTCAGACAAACTTACAGCGGTGAAGCTTTGAGAATTTCCGCGGGTGTGCGAGGGTCGTTGCCGAGTATCGGTGAACTTGGTCCAATCTAAAATTCGATACTTGAAAGAAGGAAATTCCGTGTCCGGCAAAGCGCAATCCATTCTCACGAAACTGGGCGTCAATCAAGACAACTCGGGAGCCTGTTGGGGGGCCGATCATTGGGTCGATCAACCCGGCGGCGGGCGACTGGAGTCAATCAACCCCGCGACCGGTGAGTCGTTGGGGTCAGTCACGATGGCCAGTCAAGCGACTTACAATCAAGTCGTTGAGGCAACTCAGGAATCGTTTTCGAGTTGGCGAGAACGGCCCGCTCCGCTGCGTGGCCAGTTGGTGCGCGACTTGGGAAATAAACTTCGCGATCTCTGCGAGCCGCTGGGAGAGCTGGTTACTTTGGAGATGGGGAAAATTCGTGCCGAAGGAATCGGCGAAGTGCAGGAAATGATCGACATCTGTGATTTCGCCGTTGGACTCTCCAGGCAACTTTGCGGATCAACTATGCACTCGGAGCGCCCCGGCCATCGAATGTACGAGCAGTACCATCCGCTGGGCCCCATCGGAATCATCAGCGCGTTTAATTTTCCGGTTGCTGTTTGGTCTTGGAACGCGGCGCTGGCGGCTGTGTGCGGCGACACCATGATCTGGAAACCCTCGCCACTCACGCCACTTGTCAGTGTGGCCGTGCAGAACATTTGCAACGAAGTCATGGCTGACCATGGTGTCAAAGGATTGTTCAGTCTGGTGATCGGCAATAACGACGAAGTTGCCCAGACGATGGTGTCTGATCATCGCCTGCCGTTGATCAGTTTCACGGGTTCCTGCGCCGTTGGAAAGCAAGTTGCCGAGGTCGTCGGTCGTCGCATGGGTAAAACACTGCTGGAACTGGGCGGCAACAACGCGATTATCGTGATGCCGGACGCCAATCTCGATTTGGCGATTCGAGGCATTCTGTTTGGAGCGGTTGGAACTGCCGGCCAGCGCTGCACTTCCACTCGCCGAGTTTTCGCGCATGATTCAATCATCGATGAACTCAGCAATCGGTTGGCCGAGGCCTATCGTCAGATCAATATCGGCGACCCGCTGGACAGCAGCACCTTGATGGGGCCAGTTGTTACTGACAGTGCAGTCGAATCCTATGGTCACGCTATTCAACAGGCTGAGTCCGAGGGCGGGCGTACGATCTGTGGTAATCAACTTGTTGATGGCCCGGGTTTCTTTGTAGAGCCGACCATTATTCGAATGCCTTCGCAAACCAGTCAGGTCAAAGAAGAAACGTTCGCTCCGGTCATGTACTTGATGGGCTTCAATGAACTTGAAGAAGCCATTCATCTGCAGAACGATGTTCCACAAGGACTCTCCAGTGCGATCTTCACCACCAACCTGTTGACGGCTGAAAAATTCCTTTCGGCCGTTGGTTCAGATTGCGGCATCGCCAACGTTAACATTGGCACCAGCGGTGCGGAGATCGGCGGCGCGTTCGGGGGTGAGAAAGATACTGGCGGCGGGCGCGAGTCTGGTTCGGATGCCTGGAAAGTTTATATGCGACGGCAGACCAACACGATCAATTGGTCAGAGGATCTGCCGCTGGCCCAGGGAATTTCGTTCGGTTGATTTGACGAAGAAGAACTATGTCGTTGCTGGATTATACGCCTGGTTTTGATGCAACTGACGCTGCAAAAATTGCTCGGGTTCGATTCGGACTTGCGGTCGATCAAGTTGACTTGCTGCCCAGTGAGCGTGACCAGAACTTTCTTGTCGGCGACAGCGCGGGACAGCGCTTCGTTTTGAAAATTGCTCAGTCGTCTGAAGATCGAGAGTTTTTGGAAGCTCAAAACGAGATGCTGGATGCCGTTTCCAGCCTTGTCCAGTTTGTGCATCAGGTGGTGCCTGGTGTGGACGGCGATTCTATCCAGGAAGTCGTTTCCGGAAATCAAGTGTTCTTCGCGCGGCTGGTGACTTATCTGCCGGGGCGGCCACTGGCCACACTTGGCTATCACTCTCCAGAACTTCTGGCAGACCTGGGCAGCAAATTGGCGATGCTCGACAAGGCACTGATCAATTTCGATTATCCCGCATTGCATCGCCAGTTTGACTGGGACCTTGCCCGGGCCAGTGCGGTCATCGAAAAGCGATTGGATCTTGTTCAATCTGCAGAGCTGCGGAAACAAATTGAACATTGTCTGGCTCAATTCGACCAGCGCGCACAACCGCTGCTGCCAAACTTACCCTGCAGTGTGATCCAAAATGATGCTAACGACTACAACGTTCTGGTGGCACAAGTGTTGCCGGGTGAACATTGTGATCGGGTTACGGGGATCATCGATTTTGGTGACTCGGTTTACTCGTGGACCGTCGGCAGCCTGGCCGTTGCGGTTTCCTATGCAATGCTGGACAAGCAACAGCCAATGGCAGGAGCGGCGGCGGTCGTTGAAGGGTACTGCCGTGTGCGAAGTCTCAACGACGATGAGCTTCATTGCCTGTTCGGTCTGGTTTGCCTGCGTCTGTGTACCAGTATTGTGATGGCCGAAGAACAATCGAAAGCCCGGCCGGATGACCCTTACCTGACAATCAGTCAGCGCCCGATTCGCGAACTTCTGCCTCGACTGGTCGAGATTCCCTACTCTCTGGCGACAGCCGTGTTTCGAGTGGCGGCCGGTCAAACTGCTGTGGCAAATTCACGGCAGACTCTGGATTGGATTAACCGACAGAACGATTTCACATTTCCACTTGCGCCGAAACCGGATGACGCCAACATCGGTTTGTTGGACTTCAGTATCACGAATCCCTCGATCGGAATCAGCTCCGGCAATCCGCAACAGGATTTGCAGGATGGTGAAGACGAAGTTGCAAAACAACTTTCCGATCAGTCGGCAACGGTGGGCGTCGGTGGATATCTGGAACCTCGCCTGGTTTACAACGCCCAGCAATTCCGTGATTCCGCAAATCTGCAACAACGAACCATTCACCTGGGCGTTGACCTGTTCGCGCCGGCCGGTGTCGAGGTGATCGCGCCCCTGGGTGGCACTGTCAAATACGTACGAACCTGTGCTGATCCGCTGGACTACGGCACTTATTTGATTCTGGAACATGAGACGGATGGCGAAAATCCATTCTTCAGCCTGTACGGTCACCTGGCGGAAAAAACCAAGTCGCTTCTCCGGGAAGGCCAAACGGTCAAGGCTGGAGATCAGATTGGTTGGCTGGGAGCGCCGGAAGAGAATGGTGGTTGGGTTCCACACTTGCATTTTCAGTTGATGTTGGATTTGTTGGACTATGAAAACTTTCCTGGCGTGGCGCTGGCGGACGACCAGGAAGTCTGGTCTCAGATTTGCCCGGATCCCAATCTGCTTCTTCGCCTGAAGCAGCTCGAGAAACAGAATCAACGTCCTGATATCCATACTCTGATGGAAACTCGGCAACAAAAGTTTTCTGACAATCTGGCATTGTCGTACAACACGCCTTTGCATCTGGTGCGTGGTATCGGGCAGTACTTGTTCGATGCACAAGGGCGACGTTATCTGGACGCCTATAACAATGTGCCGCATGTCGGACATTGCCATCCGGTAGTGGCCGAGGCGATTGCCCGTCAAGCCAGACTTTTGAATACGAACACGCGATACCTCAGTGAATTGTCCAATCAGTTGGCGGAACGAGTCGCGGACACGATGCCGGAAGGATTGGAAGTTTGCTTTTTTGTGAATTCGGCGAGTGAAGCCAATGAGCTGGCGCTGCGTCTGGCGCGAGCTAAAACTGGAGCACGGGATTTGATCGTGACCGAAGGCGCCTACCATGGTCATTCGACATCGCTGATTGATATTAGCCCTTACAAGCACTCGGCAACTGGAGGCAGCGGCCCCGCCGGTTGGGTGCATGCGGTTGAGTTACCAGATACCTATCGCGGAAAATACCGAGACCCGGAAACTGCAGGGAGACTTTACGCGGAAGAAGTGGGCGATGTAATTGAGAGACTCGCTCAGCAAGGACGGGCGTTGTGTGGATTTATTGCGGAATCCTGCCCCAGCGTCGCCGGGCAATTGATGCTACCCGTCGGGTACCTGGCCAATGTGTACAAGTTGGTCCGGGATGCCGGTGGAGTTTGTATCGCTGATGATGTGCAAACCGGTTATGGCAGGTTGGGAAAATGGTTTTACGGATTTAAACAACAGGAAGTTGTCCCTGACATCGTTGTGTTGGGAAAACCGATTGGCAATGGTCATCCGCTGGCGGCTGTGGTTACGACTCGGGAAATCGTGGACTGCTTCGCCAACGGGATGGAATTCTTCAGCACCTTCGGCGGCAACACAGTTTCTTGTGCGGTGGGGCTGAGTGTTTTGCAAGTGCTTGAGCGGGAGTCGTTACAGCAGCGTGCCTGCGAAGTTGGAGAATTTCTGATTCGTGAGCTTGGACAACTTCAGCAGGAATTTGGACTGATCGGCGATGTGCGAGGCAGCGGTTTTTTTCTGGGTGTCGAGTTGGTTCGGGATCACCAGTCGCTTGAACCGGCTGCTCGCGAGGCCAGTTATGTTGTGGAACGTCTGAAGAATCTGGGAATATTGATCGGAACGGACGGCATATACAACAACGTGATCAAGATTCGCCCACCGATGTGTTTCGACCATGCCAACGGACAGCGACTCCTGGAATCATTGCGACAGGTTCTTGAGGAAATCGCTTCTGGCGATTAGCGCAAATGAAAATCGGTTCGAGAAAACTCGAACCGATTTCATTGAGCTTTTCAGTTAAATCCGCTTAAGGCAGATTTCGTTCTAATACGGTGAATGGATGCACGCCATTGAATTCATCTACGAAATCATCCATCCCTGCCCCGCCGTCGATAATCGTTTGCAACAAATCGCTGCCCGATTCCAGTGTGTAGCGGTCCTCGCCGCCAGCGGTTCTGGCAACAAAGTTCATGTTCTCAGCAGTGGCACCAAATGTGACTTGATCTGTGCCGCTGCCACCACGGAAGGTTCCGTAAGTGCCGCCGTAGTTTCCTTGCAAGTCAACCACGTTGGTGTTTGTGGCGCCAGACATGATCACCAGAACTTCCGAAGCGACATTCGTAGATGCACTGGTGGTCACTCGGTTAATACCGATGGTCGTATCGGCATCGACTCGCAATCGTCCCAGTGTTGATCCGGAGAAATCTGCCACTTGAGTGTCATTGCCGGTACCCAATTGAATATTGGTTGTTCCACTCAGCGTACTGTTCTGCAAAAAGACTCGGTCAAACCCGGAACCGCCATAGTATCCCAGGCTGCCATCCAGGACGAAGGTCCCAGAATTTTGCAGGATCGACGAAACGTTGTCGAAACGAGTATTCATCGTCAGGTTTCCACCGATCATCACTGTATTGTCGTTTCGGAACGAGTTGACTGAGCGAAGAATCAAATTGTTGTCGATAAACAAATTGTTGGATCCTTCGTCGATCAAGTCATTGCCGCCTCGCAAGTTAATCACCACAGACCCACCGACGACCAAAGAAGCGTTGTCGGCGAGGTGGATATCCTGATCATCGAATTGTCCAGCATCAATGCGGAGAGTTCCGCCAATCTCATTGCTGTCACCCGTAAATCGAACGACTCGATCACCGTTTTGCAAGTTGATAATTGTGTCACCGGATTGTGCTGAATCGTAATCGATTTCCAGGTTACCGGTGTTCGAAATCAAATCGACTCGCACGTGAGCAGCAGCCGTCAATTCTGTCGTTGATCCTGCCAAAATCCGAATGGCATTGTCGACACCATTATTGTCGATCGTAATGTTCCCGACATCCGCCGTCTGGGTCAGTCTCAAAGTGTCATTTGCCACCGAATAGTGTCGATTGAATCCGATCCAGTTCACCAGATCGGCATCGAAATTGAATTGGCCCAGATCGTTGACAAACTGGTCGATTCCACCGCCGAAATCAATGCGGAGTGAATCCAGTGTTACACCCGGATTGAGTGTGAATGTGTCATCGCCTGCACCCAGGATCGCGTTGACAGCAACTTGAGAACCGGTCAAGCCATAGGAAACCAGATCAATGCCCGATCCACCAACATAGACAAAATCGTCGCCCGTGAACTGTCCGAGCACTGTCGCTTGATTTGGTCCGTCACCCAGGTTGACCGTGAGGTCGGAACCGAACTGAGTTAATGCTGTGCTGATAAAGTTGTCAGCATTCACGGCAGCGGTCGATTTCACAAAGACCGAGCCATCAATTTGGGTCAGGTCATTGAACCGAACAGTTTGTTCGCCACCGGTCATGTTGTCACCTATTCGGATGACCACATCACCACCAATCGTTGTTCCACCAGGGCCGTCCAGTAGAACCAGATCCTGCGCAATACCACCTGTGTAGCGGAAGTTGGCGCCAATGGTCAGTGTTCCGTTATTGTCGAAGAAGCTCAAGTTTGTTTCATTGATGTTATCCACCAACAATGCACCACCGACATTCGTGACGCCATCATTTCTAAATCGATTCACGCCGATTAATTCAAGTGAGCTGCCAATGTCGATGTTGTTGCCGTCTCCATCCACAATATCTGTACTGAGCCCTAAATCGATAACGGCCTGTCCGCCCACACTCAATCCATTAATGACTGCCAACTCCACGGTTTGTGAGCCTTGACCGGCCGTAATTGTCAAATCACCGCCGATGGAATTGTCAAAGCCGTCGAAGTTGACCTGGCGTACGCCGTCGTTTAGTTCAAGCAATAAATCGCCAGCCAGACCATTGTCAAATCGAATGTTCAAATCCGTTGCGGAATCCGACAGCAAGTGTACCGAGACATTACGAACAGGAGTGATCACGTTGGTCCCGCCATCGATGAAGCGAATTGCGTTATTCAATCCGTTGTCATCAACGGTGATGGGGCCAAAATCAGCAACTTGAGTCGAAGTCAGTGATTCTTCAGAGAAATCGTAAATGTGATCGAAGCCATCCAGGTTCAGTAACGTGGCATCGAATTCAAATGAACCGTTCAAATTGACGAACTCGTCGTTGCCCGGTCCAAAATCGATCATCAAATTTCCATCCAGACTTGCTCCAGCCAACAATGTGAAGCTGTCGTCGCCAGCGCCCAGGAAGACATCCAGATCAACCGGGTTACCGGTGGTGCCGAACGTCACAATGTCGCTGCCAATCCCGCCCGAGTAATTTACGAATTCACCCGAGATCATTCCCAGGATGTCGGCCTGGTTGTTGCCATCGCCCAGGCTAACATCGATCAAGCCACCGATTTCGGTGTTAGCAGTCGTAATAAAGTAGTCAGTACCAACATCTCCGCTGGAGCTGACGATCAGATTACCGGCGATCGAAGTAAACGGACCATTCAGCCAGGCCGTCTGCATTCCGGGATTGGTGTTGCCGCCCAGATCAATGTTCACATTGCCAGAGAAACTGTTTCCGTCGGGACCATTCAAATTCACCCGGTCGGCACCGTCACCACCGGTAAAGCTGAAATCCCTGCCCACGAAGATCGTCGAGTCATTGGCAAAAATGGAATCGATGTTTTCGTTAGCTGTGGAGATGATTGCGTCACGAGCAATCGACAGATTAGCGTCGTTGCGGAACATGTTGACGCCAGTAAATATAAAATCTTCTGAAACCAGCAAGTTGTTTCCGTTATTCCGTACCGTATCAAAACCATCGCCCAGATCGACGTTAAGAGTGGCCACGGCCAATGAAGCATTGATTGCCAGGTCAACATTCTGAACTCCAGCGCCGGCGGTGATCGTGATGTCACGCAATGGATTGTTGGAGGCGCCCGTGAATTCCAGAGAGCGGTCGCCCTCACCCAGATTGAGTGTCAAAAAGGAAATCACCGGGTTGAACAAGTCAATTTCCACATTGTTGCCAGTATTGTCCAGCATGTTCAATGTAAGGTTGTTGGCAGCTGTCGTCGAAGTCAAGCCGCCGATTTCTGTAAACAGTCGCCAGTCCGTTCCGAATCCTGGTCCGCCATCATTGTCGATGGTGATATCGCCTGTGTCGCCAACCTGCGTCAAAGTCAACGTGTCATCAGCAACTGTGTAGAGGTGATCGAAGAAATGCAGGTTTGTCAGGAAGACATCAAAAGTGAATCTGCCGATGTTGTTAACAAATTCATCGAAAGGATCGTTGCCGAAATCGACGTTCAACTGGTTGACGACTTGATTCAGAATAAAAGTGTCATCACCCGCGTTGAGGTTTGCGACCACATCCGCTTGAGTTCCAACCAAGTTGTAATCGACAAAATCTTCGGTGTCGCTTAATTCCATCGTCACCAGATTGCCGTTGAATGCGCCATTTAGCAGGACATCGTTCCCACTGACGGAATCATCGATGGTAATCGACAGGTCGCCGCCGAAGGTTGCGTTCGTAATTACCTGATTACCCAGGTTCGATTCGCCCAATTCAATATCTACATCACCCGCAAACGTGCCTTGCAGAGATACCGTGTTTCCAAGGTTGGCATCGCCTGCGACGATCAATGTGTTTCCGCCAATGTCGGCATCTTCCAGAGTCGTCAAGTCCTGAGGATCGCCGAAGAAAGGTGTTCCCAAGTCAAGCAGCGCAGTCAGGTCGCCACCAATGTCAGTGTTATTCAACGACACGTGGTCGATGTCATCGCCACCGATGTAGGTAAAGTTTCCGCTAATGGTGGAGTTTAAAGTATCGTCGCCAGTGTCAATCTCAGTCAAAAAAGACTCGACACTTTCGTTGGACACATCCATCGTAAAGTTGCCGCCGACTGTCAACAATGCGTCGTTATCACCCAAGTCCGAATAGATGAATTCATTGACACCTACGAAACTGACATTGCTGCCAAAGGTAAGTGAAAAATCGTTATTGAAGGCACGATCAAAACCATTCCCCAGATCGACCGAAACATCGCCCTGGGTCGTGTGTGCCGTCCCTCCTCCAAAATTGACGTTTTGAACTCCGTTGCCGCCCAGCACTTCCAGGTTGCCATCGATCGTGTTTAACGCACCACCAAATACCAGATCACGAGCACCGTTATCGAGATCAATCAACACGTTGCCAGTGTGCGAAGTTACAATATTGAAGTTCAACTGATTGAACGTGTTAGGCAGTAACTTGACCGAAACGTTTTGAGCATCAACAAAGGTTAAAGTGTCCGCATTGTCGATTGCTCGAAACGCGCCACCCAAACCGTTGTTGTCGATGATAATGTCGCCATCATCTCCGGTCTGAACCAGGTCCAAGGTAATGCCGTCAAAGAACCCAACAAACGACAGCATCAATCTTTCTTCAAGCGCCTCCACCACGAAAGGTATTTCGTGTTCAGAGGGATCGTCGTGTTTATGTTTGGTGGAAGATGAGTGGTTTAACGAGTTAAGAAGTTTGTGCAACATGCTGTAATCCAACCGGTACGAGGGAATTCGTCAGGAACAGTGCAGGAACTGGTCGGGTGAAAATCACTAATGAATGATGAGTTAATTGCAAACGACTCAACATCGTTTGCGGAAGTGTGGTCACGTGGTCACATTGTAAAAAGGTTAACCTTGCCGACCGAGTCTCTGCATCTATTTGAACATTGTTGCATCGGCTAAATATCAAAGTCAAGCTTCTTAAAGAAATCTCAAACCTTCCAATAGCGCGGGGTGAAACCACTCAATTTTTTTGTTACGTCGCCAAAAACAATTGGCAGCCCAGATTGCCATTTTTTGCGGGTCAAGAAAAGACTTGACCACAGAGTGGATAAGAAAGCGGAAAACAAAATGAGAATTCCAGTCGCGCTTGGGTATGCCTTTTCGAGGCTGGTTCGACAAGGCTTGGAACTGTTTTCAAGAACGAAGTTGGCCAATGAAGCTCAGCCCGGAATTCGATCGGCTGCTGATAACTGCCGCCGGATTTTCAACGATTCTCGCAACTTTAGTGAACCGGTCGAATGAAAAAAGGCGGTAATGTCGGCTTGATACTTGAGGGCTAGCAAACGGATAGAAGTTGAGCTTGTCGTCCACCTTGCTTGCTTCTATTTTCCGGTGTGATGCGAGTCGAAAATGCACGGTGGAACAGGATAATTTGGATAGCGCTGGCGTGTTTAACGGCCAGCGGCCAGCTTGCTGCGCAAAGCCAGAATCCCTTGCCGCCACCTCCTTCGCTGTTAGCACCGCCACCGGCTGGCGGCCTTGACTGCGATGACTGCTTGAATGACTCGTTGGATCCCTACGCAGCGCCGTTGGGAGACAATTCTAAACTGAACTTGTTCCATACTCGTTCAATTCCATTCGCTTCCTGGTCGGAAACGGAATGGCCAGAAGATATCCTGGCATCCACAACAATCAAACGCTTTCGTACCGCCTTCTACCAGCGAACTCAAATCGGAGCTGGCTGGATTGCACCGAGCGGCGATTTGGGACAATCCTATTTTCGTTCCAGCGTTGCGTTGACGGTGGGCAAACCCAGTAACATTCTGATTGTTGTGCC
>CAZOXC010000007.1:0-18037 GCA_964583205.1 uncultured Pirellulaceae bacterium
GTCATGGTTGACATTGAATCTGATGGCCCTATCCCTGGTGACTACTCGATGGTCTGCTTTGGTGCTGTCATCGTAGAACCGGATTTAAATCGGACATTTTACGGACAACTGAAACCGATATCCGACGAATTCATCCCCAATGCTCTTGCGGTCAGCGGATTCTCACGGGACGAATGCATGGCGTTTGATGACCCCAGGTCGGTGATGGTCGATTTTGCGGAATGGCTCAAATCGAATTGCAGGGGTCGAATGATGTTTGTGTCCGACAACAACGGATTCGATTGGCAATTCATTAATTGGTACTTCCATCATTTTACCGGCGAAAACCCTTTCGGATTTAGCTCAACCAATCTGGGTTCGCTGTACAAAGGACTGCAACGGGATACCTTTGTAAATTTCAAACACCTACGCAAAACCAAACACACACATCATCCCGTTGATGACGCCCTTGGAAATGCCGAGGCGTTATTGCAAATGAAAGAAATGGGATTGAATTTTAGTTTCAAATAGGGATCGCTCGCGGGATCATTCAATCAATTTCATCGGTGGGTCCAGCCGTTGGTCGCGCAGCTCTTGAAATATTTTTCTGAGCAAAGATTGTTGCTCGTCAATTAACACTGCGCTCGAGGGTGTTGGTTTGTCGCTCGAGTTATTCCACCGCTGCATCGCTTGGGCTCTCGCCAGTGCTTGATGTTCGGTTGAACCAACGTAGTCATAATTAAAGTCAGAAAATTCCGGCAACTGTTTGAGTGAGTGATAGCCATTGAATCGCACCACGTCATAGGTGTCAGTTAACAGTTCGGAAAGAAAGGGTGCCATCCACTGAGTTCCGGAGGCCTCCCTGGCCGGGTCCCAGCCATAATGCCAGCCCACAATTGCGCGTTGGCCGGCATCTCCTTTAAGGATCCATCGTACTGAAGAGGCAATTTCCCTTTCTTGCTCGCTCAGCTCAGGTTGCGGAATCTTATACCACTCGTTCAAGTGATCCGAGGTCCACTCCAGCGTCTGATCCAGATGACAAAGGTTGCAGGCATTGGGGCGGCCAGTCAACAGGGTCGTCGCCACATTGGGACTATCAATCGTGTGACTTCGAATCGCCTTCATCAAGCCCAGCGTCGTGTGAGGCATATGGCAGTTGTAACAGTTGCTACCCGACGAGGCCGCTGAATGATGAGTATGCAAAGTCAACTGTTCCTCTGACTTGTACTCGGTGTGACATTGCAGGCAAGCGCTGTTTCCGTACATCGAAGGTTTCATCTGGTCATCAGCCCACTCATCCCAGGGACGTTTATCGTTTTCACCCGGGTGCATGTCGTGACAGGACATACAAGACATCGTCCCTCGCAGGTAACAAGCTGTTTCCAGCAAGCCGTTGTATTCACGACCACTGACTCGCACCATTCCGTCCGCCCAGTATTGCTGCTCCCAGAATTTCGGATTGCGTTCCAGCTTCTGTTTGACGATCGGCAGATCTTCATTTTGTCCAAACTGAAAGACATGCCGCGAATCCAACAGGTCGTCGCCCGGTCGATACGGAAAACCATCTTTGACCATGAATTCGTTTTGGCCTTCCGAGTCATAAAAATCAAAAACCGAGTGACACTGTCCGCAGACCTGGGACGACTTTTCATGTGACAGGGTTGCCGGGTTGACCAGATCGGCATTCCCAAGCGGTTTGTAGTTTGGATCCAGAGCAATCGAGGAATCGTTTTCCAGGGAACGATGAAATTCAACGTGCGCTTCTGCCGGTCCGTGGCAGGCTTCGCAGGAGATTCCGAATTCTGCGACATGTGTATCGAAACGTTTTTCATCGGGCTCGTAACGAGGCTGGCCGCCAACAACATGGCACTTGATACAATTGCTGTTCCAAACTCCCACGTGCATGCTCAAGCCAGCAGTCGGCATCAGAAAAATCGAGCCGTAGGGAACCCAGCGTTGTTCCTTGGTCACCCAGATAAATGGAATCTTCTGCAGAGCACGTCCATTATCTGTTTCGCACCAATACCCTTGTTGATGATGGGCGCCGGTCATCAATACGATCTTGAAAGTTTTTCTTTCGGGCGTTTCTGTGTCAGTGGCAGGGCGCGAGCTGTTGACTTCCATAAAGTAGTCGCCGTCTTCATGGAAGAACCGAAAAATCCGGCCAGAATGAACAATTTCTTTGTTATCAAAGTCGGCGATCACGGACTCTTTCGAAGGCACCTGAGTCATCGTTCGATGGTGAGATGCATGCCAGGTGTCATAGTGATGAGCGTGGCATTCTCGGCAACTGTCAGATGAGACAAAGCCGCGACTCATCGTTTCGATTGGTCGTCCGCTTGTGTCCGGTTCAGCTACTTCATGTGGTTGAGCTTCATCCTGCGTTTGTGGTTGAGTCGAATCTTGGTGAAGAAATTCTTGCCGCGTAAACCTTGGACCGAAAATCGCGACCAGCAAATAGCACACGACCAGAAGCAGGCCGCCAATCAACCATTGTCTCGTTGGTACTTTGGTTTCGTTTGCCATAAGTCGACTGGATTGTTGCGCTGGAAAGCGACCATGTAAGCAGAAATCAGTTAAAGACAATCATAAAGTGGATCGATGCTTTTGTGAACAAAGAAAGAAGCTTGTTTTGCCCCGGGGGCACGGCGTTCGCTGTTTGCTTTGTGACGATTCGTTAGCTAGATCGCCTTCGAACGAAATATACTGTGAATCCTAAAAAGGGCTGGCTTGGTACAATTCCTGTAGTTCAGGCATCGTCCCCTTCATTCGACAAGAGTGGGCGGTTTGCGGACCGCCATATGGAATAAAGGTTGTAGTTTGGACAGGTTGACCAAGATTTTCGAAGCCGCAAATTAGGAAACCGGCTCAAACAGCTTGCCGAGTTTTTCCAATGCTGCTGTCCAGCCTTCGCGAACGATCTCACGAAGTTCAACATCGCCTTCGACTCGGATATCAGGAATTCCGGAATGAGTCAAAACGACCTTGGTCCCGCCGTCGATTGTGGAAAAGTCAACATGAACTTGCATCTTGACATCGGCATCTGTCGGCAACGTGGACTCATAAGCCAGTTTGTTAGGTGGATCGAATTGGATGAGTTTTGCATCACCTGGAATCTCGTTCTCGACTCCCTCGAGTGTCATGTGGTGACTATATTTTCCACCTACTTTGGGTTCGATTTCTGAACGAACCGACGTGCACTGAGCGCAACCCCACCACTGTTTCAACTTGCTGGTTTCAATCCATGCTTCGAAAACCAGGGCGATGGGTGCGTCGTAAACTCGAGTTGCGATCAATTTACCATCTTCAAATCTGAAATCGGTTGTCATGATTTACCTTTTTGCTTCTGTTTTTTCTGTTTCTGTTTTGCTTTTTCCAGATACGCCTCGACATCGTCGAACTGTTTCTTCCAAAACTGCGTGTAATAGGTGATCCAGTTTGCCGCTTCTTCAGCCTTCTCCGGCAGCAAGCGAATCATTTGCTGCCGGCCTTCACGTCGACGTTCGATCAAACCTGCCCGCTCCAGAACACGCAGATGTTTGGAGATCGCAGGTTGAGAAATGTCGTGCGCTTCGACCAGCGCTGATACGTTTTTCTCGCCGCCGATCAGTTGCAGCAACATTCCTCGCCGTGTCGAGTCGGCAAGTGCTCCAAAAGTCAGATCCAAGTGCTTTGCATTTATAACCATTTGGTTATATGTTATATTGGTTGCTCCAGCATTGCAAGAAGTAAAGTGTTTATGGGGAGAGAAAAATCCTGAGCGTGGAACTCCATTGTTATTTGTTTGCCAGAACTGTGGAACTGAATGCAGCCGCGGAAGCGAATCGGCCAGCGCGACAGATAGCGTGACGGACGCCAATGTGGAAGACAGACGCCAATGTGGAGGACATGCATTTTGATTGGCGTTGCTCCAAGACCTTTCCTGCTCTGAATGTTTGGACAACATTTTGATGCACCTAAAGCCGCCAACACCTAGCTGGTCGCGACAACATTGCTCAAAGAGTTTACAATTTCACATCGCTCCGATTTCAAGTTGGTGTCATCAACTGTCGGCTCGATAATCGCGGACGTTATTCGGGCAAATGAAAAATCTCACAATCTTTGATGCACTGAATCGAATCGTCGAGGCGAGTGACGGCGATATCGTGCTTGCCCCACCTGCATCCCAGAGCGAACTGGCAGCTCTGGAGAATTGTCTTCAGCGACCGGTTCCTGATGAAATAGTCGAGTACCTTTCTGTTGCCAACGGAGAAACACGGGAATCCAGCGGACTTTTCGGATGCGACGACCGTTTGTTGGGTGCCGAGCAGATTGCCATTGCCATAGGCGATCACGAATCGGATGAATACCAAATAAAATCAGACGATGATTTGGACAGAAAATGTCAGTTCGCCCAAACCGGAAGAACTTGGCATAAAATGTGGATCCCCATCGTGTATGGATACCACTCTACGGGCGCGTATTTTGATTGCCAACCCACTGAGAAAGGAAGGTTTGGCCAAATCGTTATGTCAGCACCAATTGACGGTGACTTCGGTATAGCTGCAGTCAGTATACGAGATTTGTTTAACCGCGTGCTGTTCCTTGAGCCGCGCGAAGAGTTACTCGTATACTACCCGTTCATTGATCCCAACACGGGTAAAATCATTGTGGGTGCTAACCGCTACTATGAACGTGAATCGCATCGGCATGACGGATAACAATGGCTTCGCCAATCTTATTCGCTACAATCCTACTTGCGAGTCGCCAGGTTGCGGCTCGCTTCAGATCGACCATATTATCGCAAAGAAACATGACGCAGAAACTTCTGAATTGAACTTGGCAAATCTAATTGCAGATTCTTCATTTCAACGACTAATCAGGTTTGAGACAAAGGCTGGATTTGGTAACAACAAGATCGATATTGTCTACGGTACACAGAAGAACAAATCCCTTTCAGAAAGAGCCGGTTGCGTTGTGAGTTCCGAAGAAGCCCCGGAGTCATTGAAAATCCTGATTGACGCCGATGCCTGTCCAAAATCAATCAAGGAAATACTGTTTAAAACTGCGAAGCGATTGCAGGTGCGATTGATCGTGGTAGCCAATCAGACGATGCGAGTTCCCGAATCTGAATTGTTTCAGGTGTATACCGTCACGGACGGCGCGGATGTCGCCGACGATCGGATCGTAGATTTGATGAATCCAGGCGATATTGTGATTACGGGAGATATTCCACTGGCTTCGCGAGTGGTGGAGAAGCAAGGTGTTGCGATTGGAACCAGAGGCGAGCTCTTCGATGAAAGCAGTGTTCACGGACGACTTGCAACTCGAAATCTCATGGAGCAATTCCGGTCCGCCGGGGCTGAAACGGGCGGCCCTCGACCGATGTCCCCGAAGGACGTGCAGACGTTTGCCAACATCCTCGACAAAACTCTGACTCGCAGTCTGCGAGACCAGGAGCGACGCCGCTCCAGGAAGAATTGAATTACATCATCGTCGAACCAGCGGGGCACTGACAAATGGGTCGCAACCAGACTGGGTACTGGGCTTAACTGTGAATTTCCAAATTGCCATGTCAGCCAGACTTTTACAGGACGTGGGCGATCGTGAAGCCATCGTGACCCTTGGCACCGACGGTTTGAACGGCCGAGCAATCGACTGCCGGGTTATTGGCCAGGGCCGAGTGAAGTTGATGCACGCCTTGCACATAGGGATCGTCACTTGCCAGATCGCAGACGTCGCCCTGGCGAACGGTGTTATCAAATACGATCGTGCTGCCTGATTGAACCAGCTTCATTGCTCTTTCAAAGTACTCGGCGTATTGCGTTTTGTCGGCATCCACAAACACGAACTCAAAAGGTGGCAGGTTTTCATTCGCCAAATCGACCAGCACGTCCAGGGCTGAACCCTGTCTCAAATCGACTTTGTCAGCAACTCCGGCCTGTTCCAGATGTCGGGCAGCGACTTGAGCATGCAGTTTTTCGAACTCGATCGTGACCAACCGACCGTTTTCCGGGAGGGCTCGCGCCATCCAAATGGAACTGTAACCGCCCAGCGTTCCGATTTCCAACACGCGAGTCGCGCGGCAACTCCTGATCATGACCGCCAGGAATTTTCCCTGCAGCGGCGAGACATCGATCGCGGGCAAATCCTGCTGTGCATTGGATTCGATCACCCAATTCAATTCGTCAACGTGAATCTGCAGCGACGTTTGAAGATAGTTGTCGACATCAGACCACAGCGAATGGTTGGTTTCATGACTC
Source organism: uncultured Pirellulaceae bacterium (assembly GCA_964583205.1). Lineage (GTDB taxonomy): Bacteria > Planctomycetota > Planctomycetia > Pirellulales > Pirellulaceae > CALMEE01. Next base: position 6,222 of record CAZOXC010000007.1, read on the forward strand.
ATATTTGTCCTCGACTTTTCCGTTAACACGATAACGCATGATCCAATTCGGTTACAATCGGCAGTACCTGTTTGGCAGAAATCGGTTACTTGAAGATATCGGGAAATGCAATGAAACAACCAATCGACCGAAGAGCATTTATGGCCGGGAGTGTTGCTGGAGGCGTGGCGTTATCGGACTCGATCCATTCACCTTCAGTCGAGTCCGCTTCCAGTGAAGCTGCTCAATTCAAAAACACATTCGAACTAAGCGAGGTCTCGATCGACGAAATTCATCGGGGTTTGGCGACCGGTGAATATACTTGCCGCAGTCTGGTCGAAAAATACATCGCTCGCATTGAAGAGATCGATGGAAAGTTGAACAGCGTTATCGAGATCAACCCGGACGCGATTCAACTTGCTGAAGAAGCCGATGCAGCCAGGGTTCATGCCGATGTAGGACCGATGCACGGCATCCCGGTTCTGATCAAGGACAACATTGATACGGCCGACAAGATGAAAACGACTGCTGGTTCGTGGGCATTGGAGAATGCGCCCAAGCCGCCAGAAGACTCGTTTGTCGCCAGTCAATTACGCAGGGCAGGGGCCATCATTCTGGGCAAAACCAATTTGAGCGAGTGGGCCAATATTCGCTCGACCGCTTCTACCAGCGGTTGGAGTGGGCGAGGCGGTCAAACCAACAATCCTTACGCGCTGGATCGCAATCCCTGCGGATCCAGTTCCGGGTCTGGAGTTGCCACCTCGGCAAGCCTCTGTGCGGTTGCAGTCGGGACCGAAACTGATGGATCAATCGTATGCCCGTCGGCCTGCTGCAGCCTTGTCGGCATCAAACCGACAATGGGTCTGGTGGGTCGCACTGGCATTATTCCGATTTCGCATACTCAGGATACTGCCGGCCCGATGGCTCGGACAGTCAAAGACGCTGCGATTTTGTTGGGTGCGCTGGTTGGTGTCGATCCACAGGATTCGGTAACTGCCAAATGCAAAGAACATCTACCGGCTTACCGCGATTACACACAGTTCCTTGAACCCGGCGGATTGAAAGGTGCGCGGATTGGCGTGGCTCGAAACTTCATGGATTTTCATGCCGGTGTGGAAAAGCAAATGGAGCAAGTCCTGGAGGCGATGAAATCCGCAGGGGCCGAGCTAATCGATACGGAAGATTTGAGCGTGACCGACGAGGCCGGCGAAGCAGAAGGAATCGTATTCGAATACGAACTCAAACATGGAATGGAAGCCTACCTGGCTCGGCTGGGAGCAGACTCGCCCATGAAGACTTTGGCGGACCTGATTAAATTCAACGAGGACAATCGTGATCGCGAAATGCCCTATTTCGGTCAAGAGTTTTTCGAAAAGGCGGTTGAACGAGGCCCACTCACCGAGTTCCGATACATTGAAGCGATTAACAAGTGCCGGCGGCTCACTCGGACCGAAGGCATCGACGCCGCCATGGACAAACACAAACTGGATTGTTTCGTTGCACCCACATTGAGCTTGCCTTGCCGCACCGATCTTGTGAATGGCGATCACTGGTTAGGATTCAGCACCAGCCCGGCAGCAATCTCAGGCTATCCCAGTATCACGGTGCCTGGTGGCTACGTTTTTGGACTGCCGCTGGGTGTTTCGTTTTTCGGTCGAGCCTGGAGCGAAGCTACTCTGCTGAAGTTGGCATTCGATTTCGAGCAAACCACTCAATATCGTCAGCCGCCCAAGTTTCTGGCAACCGTAGATTTGACTCCGAACTAGCCACGAAAACTGCCGCCGCCGTTCGAGTAGGGATTGTTTGTGGGCGATTGCTGATTGCGTGGTTGCAGTTGGCTGGGCGGTTGAACTTGCCCGCCAGGTTCACGTCCGGAGTTCATCGTGCCCTGGTTCATCGTTCCCTGGTTCAAACTGGAATTGCCCACCCTGTCAGTGTTTTGATTCCAGTTTCTATTGGACTGGTTCGAGCCGTAACTGGAACCGGCAGGATTGTACTGGGACATGTCTTGACCGGAAAAATCGCTGGGCGGCGTTGAACGGTTCCAGTTTGGATTACCTTGACTGGATGAAGAACTGGAATACATCGGATCATTACGAGCCTCTCGTTGGGGCGCACCCTGCGAGATTCCCAGTCCGTCTTCGATCGGGATATTCAGATCCTTGATCAGCATTCCGGCAACCGTGTGAGGCTCGCCATAAGGAGCAATTGACATCGCATACTCGCAAATCGAATGGTTGTATTGATTCAGCGAATGCGCAAATTGCGACTGCGATTCACTGCAGACTCGAATCGCCTGCAACGCAGCCGCCAGTGTCGCCGATCCTGAATTGTAGGCACTGGAAGTCTGGCTTACGGCAGATCGACTGACCTGGATTGAGCGAGCATGTGCGTGGATCATCTGATATTGTCGAGGCAGTACCATGTGCAGGGATTTTTGTCGGTTGGTCATCGAACGCTCCCCGGAGAGCGCTTCGTAGTTCGTGTTGTAGGTACCCAGCAAGGGTCTGTCTTTGGGCAAGGGCAACTGGTCGCTGGGATTTTGCGGAAACAGCTCTTCCAGTTTTCCCTGAGCCATCTGCAAATCGACTTCGGCCTGCAGAAACTTGTTCTCTGTGGACAAGCGAGCAGCGTTGAGCAGAATTTGATCAGCTTGACCGGTCGGGCGTTCCAATTGTCGCAGATACATGGCTTCATCCTGCGCAAATCGCAGCCGCAGGTATTTGTCATAGGTGTTCCAGTAGGCGTCGACCAAAACTTCCCGCTTATCCATATTGGCATTGGCAATCGCGTTCACCAGTGAAATCGGTTTGCCAAGCATTCCTTCGTTCAATCGTGAGACGTCGTATTGATTGATAATCTGCTCAGCAATTCGAGTATTAATCACCTCTTGTTGATAATTGACCGGAAGCACATTCGAGTCCCAACTGTTTTCGCGAGCGTAAGGATCATTCAGAGTACCGGACGTAGCGGGCGCATTGTAGGAACCGTCATCATAGGTACCGATACCATAGGTGTCTTGCTGGTAGGTATTATTGGAGGGACTCTCATAGGGATCGTCGACAGTTCCCGGTGAACGATCAAAGCGCGATGGTTGACGGTTGCCAAGTGATTGATCGGTGCCGAATGATCGGTCGAGACGTGGCTCAATGTTGCGCGGCGCAAGATCTCGTGGCAGCAGGTCGTTGCCCGTCGAACGATTACCGGGAGTTTGGCTGTACTCTTGCAGAGTGTTCGAATTGCCAGGATGATTGCGACCGTTGTTCATGAAACGATCGCGTTGCGGCATCGTTGGTGGAACAGCGAAGTTGCGATCCTGCTGGCTACGATATTCATTGGCATATCCATTGGCGAACTCATTGCCGTCCTGCCCGCCTCGCAAACCATTGTTGTGAATCGAGTTCTGCGTATCGGCTGGCGAATATTCTGGATTCAAGTTGCGCGGGTCCTGTCGCGGGTCATTGAATGACTGGTCACCCAGTTGTTGCCCAAACCTTGAGGAGTTGGTTCCTTCGAATTGGGAATCGCCCAATGATTGTTGACTGCCGCTTTGCGCGGGCCAATTTCTATCTTGGTTGTTTAAAATCGGCGGCGCCTGGATGGTGGGTGGCTGAACAACGGGCTGGCCGTTGCCATTGTTTTCATCGCGAATATTTGACTGTGCAGACAATGATTGCTGCGTCACAAACAAAACAGCCAGACTGGCCGCGCCAACACAGATTGTGTGAATAAGATTTCGCATCCTTGCACCTTTGGATCGCTAAAGTCACCTTCCTGGTGATTTGCTCGAACGAGTTCCGCTTTGAGAATTACACACAATGTCCAACGATTGCATAATTCAGTCAATGCTAATGTATTTCAGGCATGATTGGCGGTATTTGAAGGCCCCTCTGGCGTCGGTCTAACGTGAAACTTGCCACTGCTGGCGTCAGCCGATAGCATTGTTTAACTGGTAAGGCGTTGTGAAACAGGATCTGGCAAGGGATATTGTTGTGCGACTACCGGGGCAAACGGGAATTTACTTGTTCGGAAAAGCCATGACACACGTCAATTTGGAAGCACTGCTGTATTCTTGCCGCATGGTCGTTTTAATCACCTGCTGTCTGGCAAGTTCATTCGTTGCTGACCCGCATCTTCAGCAATCGTTCGCGCAGGATGAAATTGTCCTGCCGTTGATAGTTGAAGAGAGCCTGCACACCTACTGGACTCGGAACAAAGCCAGTCGCGAATTCCAACCCGCTTACAGCACCAGAGGTACTCGAGCGGACTCGCTGTCGGCTTTTGCCTACGCCATCAACCGAGCTCGTCATTACAAGTACGACCGAGCATTGGAAGTTGTTGACGAAATTCTCAAGCAGGATCAAAGTTTGCTGGAAGGCTGGTATTGCAAATGCTGGTTGGATTTTCGAGCAGCCAACATCGATGCTGGCCTGACAGGTTTAGTGAACTACCGGCAACAACTGGACGCCGCCAAACTGGAGGCAGCCGATCGGGAAATTCATATTCAACGGCTGGGGCGCTTGCTGGGTTACGCTGACGGAGTGATGCAGCAAAGGGCGAATCCTCAATCGCTGCAAGAGGCAATCGACGTGTTATCCGATGGGTTGCAAGGCGCCGAATTCCAGTTGTTTGAAAAACATTATCACCAGGTAGACGATCGCCATCAGGAAATCGTTAAGGAGCGGGGTGAATTTGCCAATCAGGCTCTGGCCGAGGCGGAAGAACAACAGAAGCAGGAACTGGCGGGGCTTCAAAAACAACTTGAAGACTTGTCGGATGCTGAACAATCACTCCAGGAAGCTGTCGGCAAAGTTCGGGAACAGGCCGAAAAGCAAGTCAGTGAATTGAACAAGGAACTGGATCCTTTGGAGACTCAAGCCAGTCAGTTACATCGTGATTTACGGGAAATCGATTTGGAAATCAGTCGCCTATCGATTCGACAGCAAAGAGAATTTGATCGTGCGGCGCGAGAAGATGATCCGTTCAGGGCTGACCGGTTTCGGTTTGAAGCAGCTCGATTCTCTCGAGCGATCAGCGCGGCTCGGTTTGAATGGCGCTCAATCGACAATGAACTGGATAGTGTCGTTCGCCAAATCAATACGATTCTTGGTCGGATCACGCAGGTCGAAAATGCTGCCTACGCTGAGCTTGATCGGCTGAGCGTCGATTACAACCAGATCCAAAGCGAGCAGCGAAAGAACGCCGGGCGGACTCGCCGAGCATCGCGAAAACCGAAGGCGAAAGACTCGAAACTCACATCGCTGGACAATCGAGCCCGCTTCATCGGAACCTACGAACCATTCCCGGAAGAATCACTCAAGCAGTGGGTTCTGAATCAGTTCAAGTAACCGATCGACCGCAGCATCTCGTTTAGTAAATCCATCGGCAGGCCCACGACATTGGATTCCTGGCCGTTCTGGACATGCAGCCAGTCCCAGCCATCCTGGTACCCGAACGCGCCGGCCTTACCTTCCCATTTTCCGGTTTCCAGGTACGCTTCGATCTGTTCCTCAGACAGGCGATCCATTCGCAAATCAGTGGTTGCAACTTCGCTCAACACCCTTTGTGAGTTCCGCACGCAGAGGCCGGTGTGGACCTGGTGCAGCCGACCGCTGAAGGTCTGCAGGATTTGTCTGGCGTGGTTACGATCATCGGGCTTGCCAATTTCCTGACCATCCAGATCGGCGACGGTGTCTGCCGCGATAACAATTGTCTGTGGATCGTCCACCAGTGAAATGACATGGGCGGCCTTGATTTTCGCCAGGTGCTTGACCAGGTCTCGGGGCGGCAATTCCAATCGAGCACTCTGCTCGACCTCGTCTGGAGGCTTGATCACCTGAAAGTTAAATCCAGCCTGTTCCATTAACTGTCGACGGCGGGGTGACTGGCTGGCTAAAATCAGATTGGGCATAAGCTCGCTTTTCGATTTCGTTTTTTACCTTGTTCCTGACGTGACATCTGACTCGCACTTGCAAATCGTTTACGAAGATAATCACTTGCTGGTTATCAACAAGCCGCCCTTGCTGGCAACCATGGGCGTGTCGGCCGATGAAGACAGTTTGTTGGTTCGAGCCAAAAACTATCTTCGCGACAAGTATAACAAGCCGGGCAATGTTTACCTGGGTGTCGTCAGTCGATTGGATTCGTTTACCAGCGGTGTTGTTGTGTTGGCTCGGACTTCCAAAGCGGCAGCTCGATTGACCCAGCAGTTTCGCGAGCAACGGACTGCCAAACGTTACCTGGCAGTGGTCGCGGACTCGGTACCAGCGGCGGCAACCTGGCAGGACCAACTGGCCAAAAACGAACAGCAGCATCGAATGGTCGTGGTGGACGAGGATCACAATGATCCCACAGCCCAAGCGAAATCCAAAACGGCCAGGCTGAGTTTCGAGGCTCTGGAATCAAGTCCCACTGGCCAGACACTGGTGGCCATCGAATTGTTGACCGGTCGCAAGCATCAGATTCGCACTCAATTTGCTGCGCGCGGATATCCAATTTGGGGCGATCGAAAATATGGCAGCCTGGAGTCCTACTCGCCGGGGATTGTCCTGCACGCGGCCTACCTGAAAATTGAGCATCCCACTCTCAAGAAACCCATCAGTTTCTCGGCAACTCCGGATCACTGGGGCAAAAACTGGCGGGGCAAATGGCCATTTGATCGCACTATCCGGCAATACCTGAAAAAACTTGCTGCCGAACACACTTTAGAAATATGATAGACTTGTCGTGTAGTCGCTGGCACTGCACGTATTGGGACCAACATCAAACAGTCGGACAAGCCGTTCCGGCGCAAATTTTAACGCAACAAATTCGTGAATTCACCTGCAACTGTATTTCGACAAGCCGCAATCGACAGCACTCTGGTTGATCAGCAGAAGCTCAACAGCGCTATCGCGGAAATTCTGCAGTCCAAGGGCGGCGACGCCGATATCTCGGACAAAGAAATCGCGGCCAAGCTGGTGGAAAAAAAATGGCTGTCTGCCTATCAAGCCGATCAATTGCTGGCCGGGCGGACCAAGCTCACCCTGGGTCCCTACATCATCATTGACTGGATTGGTCAAGGTGGAATGGGGCAGGTCTTTAAGGGTGTTCACGAAATGCTGGGACGTGAGTGCGCGATCAAGGTCTTGCCGCTCAGCAAATCGACTCCCGAAGCCGTTTCAAACTTTCGTCGCGAAATTCAGACTCAGGCCAAACTCGATCATAACAACCTGGTGCGAGCCCACGACGCCGGCGAAGACGGCAATGTGCATTTCCTGGTTGTGGAATATGTTCCAGGCACCGATTTAAGACGACTGGTTCGCACCAACGGAAAACTGTCGGTACAGCAAGCTTCAAACATTATCAAACAAACTGCCGAGGGCCTGGCGCACGCCCATGACAATGGATTGATTCATCGCGATATCAAACCGGGCAACATCCTGGTCACTCCGGATGGAATTGCCAAGTTGTCTGACCTGGGTCTGGCAGGTTACGTCAACGATTATGAGGATCCTCGCGCTGGCAAGACGGTCGGTACAGCGGACTACCTGTCGCCTGAACAAATCAAAACACCTTTGGAAGTCTCTGCCGTCAGCGACATTTATTCGCTGGGCTGCACGTTGTACTACGCGGTAACCGGCAAGGTCCCTTTTCCTGGCGGCACACCCAAAAGCAAAGCCAAACGCCACCTGGAAGAAACGCCCTGGCATCCGCGCCGTTTTAACGAAGAAGTCAGCGACGAATTCGTGGACTTGATCGGCGACATGATGGAAAAGGATCCGGCGCTGCGTATTCAGAACGTCGAAGAAGTTTCCGAGCGACTTTCGCCCTGGGCCATGGACGACAGCCCACTGCTCGATGACAACCTGGTGCCCTCGCGATGGGCTTCACCTCCACCGACACAAGGCGATCAGGATACCGACCCGGCGGACGAGCTGACCGAGATGGCCCTGACCGAAATGACCGGTCATAGTGAAACATCTCAAGGCTCTCATTCTCAACTTTCACACTCGCAACTCTCCCAGGGCTCTCAAGCCAGTATGGGGCTGCATTCGAAACCACCGCCACCGCCTTTGTCGACTGCCGAACAGTTCGCCAAGGCAGGCCACATCAAAGATGAAACAACATTTTCATTGATGCAGATGCTGGTTGTTGCCGGTGCCAGCCTGGGAGCCGGCACATTGATCGGCATTTTAATTGGCTATCTAGTCGGTTCGTCCGGCCAGTAATCAAAGCCCGTTTGATGATCGTTTGCAGCGTGGCCGATGGGTGCGCTAGGCCAGAATCGGCAACACTTCTGTTTGCAGTCCACCAGTAACGTGGACTTCGTTATCGTCATCGACATACACGTTAATTTCGCTGCGGATTCCGAACTCCGGCAGGTATATCCCGGGTTCGATTGAAAAGCAGGTCCGCTTCATCACGGTACGATCTTCTTTGGTTTCCAGGTTATCCATGTGGGCACCGTTGCCGTGCGTCTCCTGGCCGATGTTGTGACCGGTACGATGCACGAAGTACTCGCCGTAACCAGCTTCATCGATCACATCGCGAGTTGCCTGGTCGACTTCCCATCCAAACACTTCCTTGCCGGCCGCCAAACCATTTCTGGCACAAGCGATTCCCGCGTCACGCGCTGCCGCCACGATGTCAAAGATCCTGGTGTATTGTTCGGGCACTTCGTCGCCGACATAGCCGACCTTGGTCAAGTCACTATAGACGCCCATCGGCTGGTCCAGCTTGACCCACATATCCAGCAACACAAAATCACCGGCCTTGATTTCAGCATCACTGCCTTTCTGTGGAGCATAGTGCGGGTCGCCGCTGTTGGGACCCACACCGACGATCGGCGGATGGTAGGTTGTCATTTTATTGTCGGCATAGTACTGCATGACCATGTCCTGAACTTCGGTTTCGCGGAGCATCTTTCCATTGTTGACTGCGTCCGCGATCATGGCCCAGGCTTTATCGAATGCAGCTTGATTGAGTTTGTCTGCTTGCAAGTGAAGTTGCCATTGCTCGTCAGTCCAGCGAGCTTCAAAGGCCTGGATCAAATCGCCCGACGAGACGATCTCCACTCCAAATGACTTGACCAGCTCGATCGTGCCCCCATCCACTTTGGATACGTAGGGATTGTTGTTGCGAGGCGAATACTCCATGGCGATTTTTTTCGATTCGGAAACCAGACTTTGAATCCCTGCTTCCAGTTCCTGCCAGCGCAGGTAAACCGTTTTGTCGCCCGGCAAGTGGTCCAGTGTGGCCATTTCGATTCGGTGAACCAGCTTGCGCGGCTCGCCGGAGGCTGGAATAAAATAAAACCAGCGCCTCGATGCACTCAGTTCTTCAGGTAAACCGAGCACTCGACAGGCTAGAATATTGCTGGCTCGAAAATCGCATAGCAACCAGCCATCGACTCCAGATTCATTTATCAAGGCTTGTATTTGTGCGAGATCAAACATGCTTATACTGTTCAAACAAGGTTGGAGTTACGATTGAGTTACCGGGCTTAGTGGCCAGCAACCTATTGTAAAACGCAGCTTTTAACGAATAAACCGGTCATCGAATCGATCGGCGAGTCCTTTTTACTTCCCTTGTCGCTAACTGTGTAGCAAAATAGAGGGGACAGGGTTGAATTTGTAACTCAACTCGTCGACAAAGATCAACAACCAAGACCGAAACACTGGAGAGGTCCCGATGAATATTCTCAATCTGTTTGCGCGTACTCTAGCCTGCCTGCTTTGCATTGCACTTTTGTACGCACCTGCATTCCAAGCTGGGGCATTCCACGCGTCAGCCACCGGCAGTCTGATTCTTCAGGAGTCTGATGTTGTTGAAGTACAGGAGGCTGAAGACGGGGCAAGCGAAGGCAGCCAGGAAGGTGAGGACGGAGAAGCCGACAAAGAGGAAGAAGAGGAATTGATCTCTACCGCGCCCAAAGAAATAGATCCGCGGATCGTCAAACTTCACTTGTGGGACGGCACAATTATCACGGGCGAGATGTCGACCGAAGCGATCTCAGTGGAAACTGAATACGGGACTTTGGTTGTGCCGGTCGAAAATGTTCTGGAACTGGAACCGGGACTGGAAAGCTATCCACAAATTCTCACCAACCTTGACAGTCTGGTCGAGCAACTTGGAGACGTCGATTACAACACTCGCCAGGCAGCTCGCAAAGAGTTGACGGGCATGGGTTTGAAAATCAAGAATGAAATTGAACGATTTACCGATGGCGGTAACGCGGAACGCAAAAAACACCTTGATGAAATCAAAAAAGAACTGGCGCAAATCGAAGACGAAGCTGGCGAATTCGAAGAAGAGTCAGAACGAATCTTCATCCGAGGCGACGCCCTGACCACTCCCACATTCACCGTGGTCGGCAAAGTTCAAGAAGAACAATTCGAAGTGAAGAGCAAGTACGGCTTGCTGACCGTGCAACTTCAGGATGTCAAAAAGATTGACCGGCCACGCAGCGGAGGGGAAGAGGTTCGCCGCATGGTTGTAGTCAGTGGAAGCAACCTGATGCAGAACAATTTGAAATCGTCCGGCATTCGAGTCAACAAAGGCGATATCGTTACAGTCTCGGCTGAAGGATCAATCACCATGTCTCCCTGGGGTTCCAATCGAACCTCCAATCCGGATGGCTCGACCACTTACGGTTGGTACATTGCCAATGAAATTGCCGGTGGAGCGCTGGCGGCAAAAATCGGTGACAGTGGTACGCCCATGCACATCGGTCGAAAAAAACGCTTCGTGGCAAAGAAAACCGGGTTACTGAAATTTGGAATCGGCATGCAAGCCAGCTATGCCGGCGGAAATTACAATTTCCCGGGCGAATACAAAGTCAAAATCTCCGTTTCACCCGCCGATTAAACAGCAAACCAACCGCCAGCGCAGCAAAACGCCAGCGCGGTAAAATATCAGCGCGGCAAAATATCATCGCAGCTAACGGTCGGGCGCGGTAAACCGAGTTCGGGTGTTTTTCAGCCAACCAGAGTTTCGCTTGCCAACGACCGCAAAAAGTCGGCCAGGCGTGCGGTTCGGTCGGTATGTTTGGTCGTATCTATATCGATTGGTGTAATTCCGACCAGTGAACTGATCGCGTCGATTCGCGATTCAGCAACGACGACTGCGACCGGAAAAAATATCGCCAGCCGCTTCAACTGGTTTGATGAAATATCCAACTGCCAGATCAAGGCACCGGAAAATTGATTCAAATCTTTTCTGAACAGTTCGTCATGCTTGATAAAGTGATACTCAAGCACAATGTCGTGTGGGATCAGTTGGTTAATCGCACGACACAACAGCCACTCTGACTCGATCGAGTCACAGCTGATTAGCAATTTCATTTCTCTCTTCTCCGCTGGTTAGTACTCACACTAACACGAGCATTCTGCCGCTTGGGTAGAATCACTCAATGTCGCTTGAGTAGTGTTATCCGCCAACGATATGTTGCCATAAACGAGAGATTGCGACAAGAATTATTTCAAAGCAAACCAACTACTTAATAAAAAACTTTTCTCGAATTGGTTTCAAAGGTCGCTTCATCCACAGTGGTCGTCGCAAACCATCGGGACCCGGTGCAGGTCGAGTTTTTTCGAGCCATTCCAGGTAGACCTGAAACGATTTCTCGGTATCGACTTCAACATCTCCAAAGCGATCATCGGCCTGAGCAGCCGTGACAGTTACCTTTTGATGCCAGCAGTGCATGCCACTGATTGGGTCAGGATGCACGGGAAACGTCAAGTTTTGGGCAACACCACCATCACCCCAGAAAATCCGGGACGAATCTCGGTCTTCGCTGGCGTATTTTTCGGTTCCTTTTTTCAAACGCATTTTCCAGCGGCTGCCTTCCTGCGTAA